>JAZNGX010000169.1:0-31372 GCA_045576675.1 Clostridia bacterium
ACAGAAATCTGTGGTTTTGTGTTGGGTGATGGTTCTTATTATTCACTGTTCTCCTGACTTGACAAAATCTTGATATTTATATATTACGGCGTTTTTAATATCATTTTGCCTTGTGTTAATGTCATAAAAAATTAGAAATTATTAAAAGGTTAACAACCGGATTATACAATCTTATTTAAAGTAATTATAATACTTTCGAGGAAGGGACAATCATATGAATCAGTATAAGCTTACAAAGAATGCCTGTTATCTTACTAGTATGACAATGGCAATATCGGCAAATTTATCCCCACTATTATTTTTAACATTTAAAGATATGTATAATCTTTCTTATACGTTACTTGGTTTTTTAGTTGTAATCAATTTTTTTACGCAACTATTAATTGATTTGATTTTTACATTTTTTACTAAATATTTCAATATTCATAAAACTGTAAAAAACACACCGCTTATTGTGTTTATTGGACTGATTTTATATGCTGTTTTGCCAAAAATGTTTTCAGATATGGCTTTTTTATGGATTGTTATGGGAACAGTAATATTTTCTGTTGCATCAGGATTGAGCGAGGTTTTAATCAGCCCTGTAATTGCTGCAATACCGAGCGATAATCCAGAGAGAGAAATGAGCAAGCTGCATTCGATGTACGCATGGGGAGTAGTTATCGTTGTAATATTCAGCACAATTTTTTTAACTGTCTTTGGTAATGAAAACTGGATGTACCTCGCAATGATATGGTCAATAGTGCCTTTTGTTGCATTTTTAATGTTTCTAAAAGCAAAGTTTCCTAAAATGGATAATTTTAGTGGAAGTCAAAGTCAAACTAAAATATTTGATAGGGGAATTGTTCTTTGCACTTTATGTATTTTCTTTGGTGGTGCAGCAGAATGCACAATGTCTCAGTGGGCGTCAGGATTTATAGAAAGTGCAATAGGTGTTCCTAAAGTATATGGAGACGTAATAGGAGTTGCTTTATTTGCCGCTTTGCTTGGAACAGGAAGAATACTATATTCAAAATATGGCAAAAACATCATCAATTATTTATTGTTTGGTATGCTTGGTGCAAGCATATGCTATTTTATTGCAAGTTTGTCATTGAGTCCTGCAGTTGGAATTATAGCCTGTGCACTGACTGGAATTTTTACTGCTATGCTATGGCCAGGAACTTTGATATATGTTGAAGAAAAATTTGAAAATGTTGGTGTTGCAATTTATGCACTTATGGCTGCCGGTGGCGATATGGGAGCATCTGTTGCACCACAGCTACTTGGAATAGTATCTGATAAATTTAGCTTAACAGGTTTTGCTTTGGAAATTTCTCAAATGTTAAATATAAGCTTAGAACAAGTCAGTATGAGAGCAGGATTGTTTGTTGCAGGTCTTTTTCCTGTTGCAGGCGTATTATGTATAATTTGTATGAAAAAACATTTTAATAAGCGTTATACAGTTAATTATAAATAAATCTTAAATCAGGAGTTTTATGAAATGACACGAATTTTTCCATCAATTAAAGAGTCGCTTTCTTCAGTTTTGCCGATTGCGATTATAGTTCTTGTTTTGTCAGTCACCTGCGTATCATTGGATGCAGGTGTTCTTGTTCTTTTTATATTCGGAACAATTTTATTAATATTAGGTATGAGTTTTTTCACAGTTGGTTCTGGAATATCTATGGAGCCTTTGGGCGATGGTATTGGTAAAACACTTAATAAAAACAACAAAATAATAATTCCACTGATTATATGCTTTATTCTGGGATTTTTAATTACTGTATCAGAGCCTGATTTGCAAGTACTTGCCGAACAGGTTCCAACAATACCAAATGCACTTCTAATTAACTGTGTTGGAATAGGTGTAGGTGTGTTTTTATGCATTACTCTTATAAGAAGCAAAAGAGAAATCCCTTTGCGAACTTTACTTTTAATTTTTTATGCATTGATTATAGGTCTATCGTTTTTTGCACCTGATGAATTTGTGCCGACTGCATTCGATTCAGGCGGCGTTACAACCGGCCCTATAACTGTACCGTTCATAATGGCATTAGGTGCTGGTCTTGCATCTGCTAAAAAGAGCAAACACGCCGGCGAAAACAGCTTTGGTCTTGTTGCACTATGCAGTATCGGCCCGATTTTATCGGTACTTTTACTAAGCATTTTTTACAAACCGCAACCTGCTGCAGCTGTTTATGAAATTTCTGCTGTATTAACTACCATAGATGCATTCAAGCAATTTACATATGCTTTACCTTTATATGCTAAAGAGGTTGCAGTAGCCTTTGTACCGATTGTATTATTATTTGCAGTTTTTCAATTAATCACAAAAAGGTTTCATATACACAATATAATCAAAATGTCAGTTGGTTTTATATATACTTATCTTGGACTTGTGATGTTTTTAACTGGTGCAAATGTAGGTTTTATGCCTGCCGGAAGGCTGATTGGAGCAAAAATTGCAGACAGCTCAATAAGTTATATGCTCATTCCGATAGGTATGGTTATGGGGTATTTTGTTGTTTCTGCCGAGCCTGCTGTTCATTCACTAAAAAGGCAGGTCAGTGAAATAACCAATGGTGCGATACCACAAAAATCTGTAGCAATAGCCTTATCTGTCGGTGTTTCAGTTTCAGTTGGTATATCTATGTTAAGGGTTCTTTCTGGGATTTCAATAATGCCTTTTCTTATTTTGGGTTATGCAGTTTCGCTTGTTATCAGCTTTTATGTACCACATATTTATACTGGTATTGCATTTGACTCCGGTGGTGTTGCAAGCGGACCTATGACGTCTACTTTTATGCTGCCATTTGCAATGGGAGCCTGCGAATCAATAGGTGGCAACGTGATGACCGATGCATTTGGAATTGTTGCAATGATTGCTATGACTCCGCTTATAACAATTCAGATTCTTGGTTTGAACGAAAGAAGAAGACGTGCAGTAATGCTTAAAAAGCTTAATACTGAAATAAGTATGATAGAGGACGATATTATTTTCTTTGATGAGGAGGAAAATGATTATGAGTAAACGCCCAATGATTCTTTTATCAATTGTAGAACGTGACAAAGGGAAGAAGCTTATCAAAGAATTAGAAGAGCTTAATGTTAAGGTTAATTTTCAAACTGTTGGTTTTGGCACTGCACCAACAGAAATGATGGATATATTCGGCATAGGCACTAATGATAAAGATATAATAATCAGCCTTGGTACCGAAAGTGTTGTTAAAGACATTATGGCAAATTTTGGCACAAAATTTGAGAGTCATTCAAAATACGGTGGACTTATGATAGTTCTAAAGGTAACAGCAGCTAATCGCATTCTTACTGAAGTTCTAAGTTTTAATAATGATAAAAATCTTGAAAAAGGAAATGATATTATGAAAAACGCATATCACAACAACTTAATAATTATTTCTGTTAATGAGGGTTATTCAGAAGATGTTATGCAGGTTGCAAGAAAAGCAGGTGCAACAGGTGGCACGGTTATAAAAGGAAGACTTGCAGAAATAGAGCAATTTGCTGAAATTGGCAAAGCTGACCTTAATGGAGAGCGTGAAATACTTTGTATTTTAGCACCGCTTAAAACAAGCAAGCAAATAATGAATGATGTAAACAGTGAATTTGGATTAAACTCTGAAGCAAATGGTATATTATTTGCAATTCCGACTGAAAAAGCTTATAAAATTTAATTTATTATTAATCAAACGATTAGGAGGCCTAAAAAATGAACATTTGGCATGATATTTCAGAAGAAAGGGTAAGACCTGAGGATTTTATGGCAGTAATTGAGATTTCAAAAAACAGTAAATCCAAGTATGAGCTTGACAAAGAAACTGGTTTTTTAAGATTAGACAGAGTTTTGCATACATCAACACATTATCCTGCAAACTACGGTTTTATTCCACGCACTTATGCTGACGATGATGACCCTCTTGATGTGCTTGTTTTGTGTACAGAAACAATAATGCCGTTGTCGCTTGTTAAATGCAAGCCAATAGGTGTTATTACAATGGTTGATAATAATTCTTCAGATGAAAAAATTATAGCTGTCGCTTCAAATGATCCTACATATAACAGCTATACTGATATATCGCAATTACCACAGCATATTTTTGATGAAATGGCACATTTCTTTACTGTTTACAAAGCATTGGAGCATACCAACACTGCTGTGGACAAAATATATGGTCGTCAAACTGCAATTGATGTTATAGAAAAATCAATTAAAAGTTATAAAGAAAAGTTTTAAATCAAAAGCTGTAGCAATTATGTTACAGCTTTATTTGTACAAAAAAACACATCGCAAAAATACGATGTGTTAAAATGGAGCGGAAGACGAGATTCGAACTCGCGACGTTCACCTTGGCAAGGTGACGCTCTACCACTGAGCCACTCCCGCAACAAATAATATTATAAACTATAAAATATTTTTTGTCAAGACTTGCAGTAAAAAAATTTTTATGATATAATAAGATGTTAAAATTATTGATGAAAATTTTTATATAAATCGGAGGAATTATGAGTAAGATAGAGAATTTGCGAAATGTTGCAATTATCGCTCATGTTGACCATGGTAAAACAACACTTGTTGATGCGCTTTTAAAGCAAAGCGGTGTATTCAGAGACAATGAACAAGTTGACGTTTGCGTTATGGATAGCGGTGACATTGAGCGCGAAAGAGGAATAACTATTTTATCAAAAAACACTGCTGTACAATACAACGGAATCAAGATAAACATAGTTGATACACCCGGACATGCTGATTTTGGCGGTGAGGTTGAACGTGTTCTTGATATGGTTGACGGTGTTTTATTGCTAGTTGATGCCTTTGAGGGTTGTATGCCACAGACTCGTTTTGTACTGAAAAAAGCTCTTGAACGCAACCTTGTTCCTATTATTGTTGTAAATAAGCTTGACAGACCTAATGCAAGACCATACGAGGTAATAGACGAAGTTTTAGAGCTGTTTATGGATCTTGATGCAACTGACGAACAGCTTGATTCACCGGTTATTTATGCATCAGGCAGAGATGGATATTCAACAATTAATCCCGAACAGAAAACTGAAAGTATGCAAAGTATGTTTGATATGATTGTTAAATCAGTTCCTGCACCTGAAGGCGATGTTGACGGAACACTGCAAATGCTTGTATCAAATATTGATTATGATGAATACATCGGTAGAATAGCAATCGGCAGAATCAGCCGTGGTACTATGAAGGTTGGTGAAAATGTTGCGATATGCAAAAAAGATGGCACAACCAAGAATGTACGTATTACGAAAATATATCAGTACGAAGGCTTGCGTAAGGTAGAATGTGAAAAAGCATCAGTAGGTGATATTGTAGCAGTTGCAGGTCTTACAGATGCTGAAATAGGCGAAACTGTATGTGATACTTCAAATATCGACCCATTGCCCTTTACCGAAGTTGATGAGCCGACTCTTTCAATTACTTTCAGTGTTAATAACAGCCCATTTGCAGGTAAAGAAGGCGACTTTGTAACTTCACGTCATCTACGTGACAGACTTATGAAGGAGCTTGAAACCAACATCAGTTTACGTGTTGAAGAAACAGACTCTCCTGACAGCTTTGTTGTATCTGGCAGAGGTGAATTGCATATATCAATTCTGATTGAAACAATGCGTCGCGAAGGATACGAATTCCAGATATCACGTCCTGTAGTAATCAACAAGGAAATCGACGGTGTAATGTGTGAACCTATTGAAAATCTTATGGTTGACGTTCCTGATGAATACACAGGCACTGTTATGGAAAAGCTTGGTTCAAGAAAAGCTGAGCTTACAAATATGCGTCCTGTAAATCAGGGGTATACACGACTGGAATTCAAGATACCGTCACGTGGTCTTATTGGCTACAGAAGTGAGCTTTTAACTGACACAAAGGGTAACGGTATTATGAATCATTACCTTGACGGGTACGAACCTTATAAGGGCGATATTCAGATGCGTGAACGTGGTTCTCTTGTTGCTTGGGAAACAGGCGAATCAATCACTTACGGATTGTTTAATGCTCAGGACAGAGGAAGATTGTTTATCGGAGCAGGTGTTAAGGTTTACGAGGGGATGGTTGTTGGTGAAAACTCGCGAAATGAAGATATTACAATCAACGTATGCAAGAAAAAACAGCTAACCAACACCCGTGCATCAGGCTCTGATGAGGCGTTAAGACTTACTCCGCCCACAATAATGAGTCTTGAAAACTGTATGGAATTTATTGGTGATGACGAGCTTGTTGAAATTACACCATCAAGCCTGCGTATAAGAAAACGCATTTTAAATACTGAGCTTCGTGCAAAGGCTAGAAGTAAAAAATAAGGAATTTATACTATGGTTAAACAGATTTCAAAAGAAGAGGTAGCACAACAAAAACTAATATGCGAAAATATAAATAAACTGATTTCAGGAAGAGGTAAGAAAGCTTGCGTTTCAACCCTTGGTTGTGTCCAGAATGAAAACGATTCTGAGATTTTACGCGGTATGCTTAAAGATATGGGTTATGAAATGTGTGACGATGTCAAAACGGCAGATGTTGCAATTTTTAATACCTGTGCAGTACGCGAAAATGCTGAACTTAAGGTTTTTGGTTATATTGGTGCATTAAAGCACATAAAAGAAGAACGACCTGATATGATTGTTGGTATATGTGGCTGTATGATTCAGCAACAGCATATAGTTGATAAAATCAAAAAAACGTATGACCACGTTGATATGGTTTTTGGTACACATTCTCTTTACCGATTCCCTGAAATCTTTGAAAAAGCATTAAAAAGCCGCATTTTCGACATTGACGACGCTGATGGGTACGTTGTAGAAGAGCTTCCACATTTACGCAGCAGTAAGGTTACTGCAACAGTATCAGTTATGTATGGCTGCAACAACTTTTGCTCATACTGCATAGTACCATATGTACGCGGCAGAGAACGTAGCAGAAAACACACAGATATTTTAAACGAAATAGTGTCTCTTGCTCAAAATGGTTGTAAAGAGGTTACACTTGTTGGTCAGAATGTAAATTCATATGGTAAGGATTGCGATGAAATCGACTTTGCCGATTTACTTAAGCTTGTTGCAAAGGTTGATGGGATTGAACGCATTAGATTTGTGTCCGCACATCCTAAGGATATGTCAGACAAGCTTATTGAAACTGTTGCGACTGAACCAAAAATCTGTAATCAGCTTCACGTTCCTTTCCAGTGTGGCAGCACGAAGGTTCTTGCTGATATGAACAGAAAATATACTAAAGAGCAATATCTTTCGCTTATTGCTAAAATAAAATCAAAAATTCCTGATGTTGCGTTAACAGCAGATATAATTGTCGGATTTCCAACCGAAACGAACGAGGATTTTGAAGATACTATGGATGTTGTTGAAAAAGTTCGTTATGATATGCTTTATACCTTTATTTATTCAAAGAGAAAAGGTACTCCGGCTGCTGAAATGGAATTTGTTAACACACCCGAGAATATTAAAAATAATTTTGACAGACTAATTAGCACACAGGCAAAGATAGTAAACGAAATTAATCAAACGCTTAAAGGTAAGATTGTTAAAATACTTGTTGAAGGTTGCAGTAAAACAAATGATAATATGCTTACAGGGAGAACCGAAAGCGGAAAAATAGTTAACTTTCCGGGCGATAATAGTAATATTGGTAAAATGGTAAATGTTAAAATAACCAGCGTTGCAACATGGTCAATGCTGGGTGAAATTATAAAGGAGAATTAAAATGACAGTAGTAGAAAAAGCAAATGAATTAGGTTTAATGTTAAAAGAAAGTCAGGAATTTGTAAGACTTCAGAAGGCACAGGAAGAACAGCATGCTGATATGGATGCACAGCTCCTTTTGATGAATTATAACAGAAAACGTGATGAGCTTGTTAAAAGAGCACAGAAAGAAAATATCACAAAGGACGAAATGCAGGAAATAAGAAATGAGATGGAAGCTGAATATACAAAGCTTACAAAAAATGCTAAAATTGTTGAATTTATTGACGCTATGCAGCAGTTTAATGAGATGATGGAGCAGGTTAACAGTATTGTTACATCATATGTTTATCCTAAAGAAGAAGGTTGCAGTGGTAGCTGCAGCACCTGCGGTGGTTGTCACTAATTTTTGAAGTAAAAGAGGTTTATAATAATGGCGAAGCTTTCACCAATGATGGAGCAGTATCTTGAAATTAAAGAAAATCACAAGGATACCATACTGTTTTTTCGACTTGGCGATTTTTATGAAATGTTTTTTGATGATGCAAAAATTGCATCACGCGAGCTTGAATTGACTCTTACAGGAAAAATATGCGGAATGGAGGAGCGTGCACCGATGTGTGGCGTTCCTTATCATGCTGCTGACCAATACATAGACAGGCTTATTGAAAAAGGCTATAAGGTTGCTATTTGCGAACAGATGGAAGACCCGTCAACTGCTAAAGGCCTTGTAAAGCGTGACATTGTCAGAGTTGTAACTGCAGGTACAGTAACAAGCTCAAAAACAATTGATGAAAAGAGCAATAATTACCTTTGTTGTATATACAAAAGTGGTGACTATGTCGGAATGTCCTTCGTTGATATTACAACAGGAGATTTGTACGTTACTGAATGTGATTATGACAGAATTCTTATTCTCAATGATCTTTCAGTATACAATACAAAAGAAATTGTTTGCAATATAGATTTTTACGAAGATTCTGAGCTGATTTCAGAAATAGAAACTAAGCTTTATTGCAAGGTTGAAAAGCTGCCAAATACTTTTTTTGATGAGGATTGTGCAAAAGATTTGATTGTTGCACAGTTTAAAAAGACTGCCGATGATTTAAATATTGGTGGAAGTCGTCTTGTTCTTGTGTCAATAGGAGTTTTACTAGAATACCTTTCAAAAACGCAAATGTGTGCTTTACCACACATTGATTCAGTTGAATACTATTCAAGCGGAAAATATATGGAGCTTGACTTTGCAACAAGAAGGAATCTTGAGTTGGTTTCAACAATGCGTGAAAACAAGCGTAAAGGCTCACTTTTATGGGTTTTGGATTCAACTAAAACCTCTATGGGAGCACGCACACTCAGAAGCTGGATAGAAAAACCGCTTGTAAGCCCAACTCAGATTAATAAGCGACTTGACGCAGTTCAGGAGTTTTATGAAGACACATATTTGCGAAATGAAATTAAAAATCTTCTTGAAAATGTGTATGATATAGAACGATTGCTTGGCAGAATTGTTACAGGCAGTGCAAACTGCCGTGATGTACAATCTCTTGGAATGTCATTCAAACCAATTCCCGAAATACTTGGCCTGCTTGAAAAATATACTCACACAAATATGCTAAATGAAATTAAAGCAAGCATAGACACTCTATATGATATATGTGACCTTATAGACCGTGGTATAATTGACAATCCACCTATAACATTAAAAGAAGGCGGTATTATAAGAGATGGCTTCAGTGAAGATGTTGATAAATTCAGAGCTGCAATTAATGATGGTGCTGCCTGGATTGCTTCAATTGAAGCTGCAGAGCGTGAAAAGACAGGTATTAAAAACTTAAAAATCAGATATAACAAGGTTTTCGGATACTATATTGAAGTTTCAAAATCCAATATTGGACTAGTTCCTGAAACCTATATTCGTAAGCAGACGCTCACAACCGGTGAGAGATATATAACAGGGGAATTAAAAGAAATTGAAACCACAATTTTAAGTGCACAGGAGAGAATATGTCAGCTTGAATATTCGTTGTACTGTGATATTCGTGACAAAATTTTAGAAGCTAATAATAGAATTAAAACAACTGCAAAGGCTCTTGCCAGCTGCGATGCTTTATGCTCACTTGCTGAGGTTGCTGCAAAAAACAATTATTGTAGACCAAGCATAAACAGCGGTGATTACATAAGAATTAAAGACGGCAGACATCCGGTTGTCGAAAAAGTATCAAGCACAAAATTGTTTGTGCCAAACGATACTGTTCTGTCAGGGAAAGAACGTGTTGCAATAATAACCGGTCCAAATATGTCAGGTAAATCTACATATATGCGTCAGGTTGCAATTATAACACTTATGGCTCAGATTGGTAGCTTTGTTCCTGCTTCTGATGCTGACATCGGCATTGTTGATAAGATTTTCACACGTGTTGGTGCAAGTGACGACCTTGCTTCAGGTCAAAGTACATTTATGGTCGAAATGAATGAGGTTGCAAATATTTTAAATACTGCAACAAAAAACAGCTTGTTGATACTTGACGAAATAGGAAGAGGCACCAGTACATATGACGGTCTTGCTATTGCATGGTCTGTTGTTGAATATATTGCAAATATAAAAAAACTTGGTGCAAAAACTCTTTTTGCAACACATTATCACGAACTGACTGTTTTAGAAGAACGTCTTGAGGGTGTTAACAACTATTGCATTGCCGTAAAAAAACGTGGTGACGACATAACGTTTCTTCGTAAAATTGTTAAAGGTGGGGCAGACGGAAGTTATGGTGTTGAAGTAGCAAAGCTTGCAGGTATTAAAGATGAGGTTATTAAAAGAGCAAAAGATATTCTTGAATCACTTGAAAGCCTTAATATACATACAACTTCTGCAGTAAGTATTAAAGAAAAACGTGAGCAAACAGAAGATGAGCGGCAGTTAAGCTTTGCAGCTTGCGGTGCCGAAGAGCTTGTTAAAGAGCTTAAAAATACCGAGATTAATACGCTTACACCACTTGAAGCAATGAATATTTTATTTGAATTAAAACAAAAAGCCGAAAAGCTTTAAGGAGTAAAAAATGAGCATCATCAACGTATTACCACCTGATGTGGCGAATAAGATTGCTGCTGGCGAAGTGGTCGAACGCCCCGCTTCAGTTGTTAAAGAACTTGTCGAGAACGCAATTGATGCCGGTGCAACTAAAATTACAGTAGAAATTAAAAATGGTGGCATTTCATATATCCGTGTTACAGACAACGGGCGTGGAATGTCTTATGATGATGCAACAAAAGCGTTTTTAAGACACGCAACAAGTAAATTAAAAACTGCCGCAGACTTGCAAAACATTTGTACCTTAGGCTTCAGAGGAGAAGCTCTTGCAAGTATTGCAGCAGTATCTGATATTGAATTAATCACCAAAACAGAAGATAATGATGGTGTCTTTCTTGAGCTTGAGGCAGGTAATTTAATTAAAAATGAATATATAGGCTGTCCTTCAGGTACAACTATAGTTGTAAACAACTTGTTTTACAATGTTCCTGCCAGAATGAAGTTTTTAAAGAAAAACTCAACTGAAGGCGGTTATATAACTGATGTATTACAGCGTCAGTTACTTGCAAACCCCAATATCAGCTTTAAGTATATAATAGACGGCAAAGAAAAGCTTTTTCATAACGGAGACGGCAACCTAAAAACTGCAATTTACTGTGTATATGGAAAAGAATATGCCGACAATTTACTTGAAGTAAAAAGAAATACAAATGGTATTAAAATTAATGGTTTTATTGGCAAAGCAGTTGTATCACGTTCAAACAGAGGTTATCAAAGCCTTTTTGTAAACGGACGCTATGTGTATAACAAAACACTTGCCTTTCGTATAGAACAGGGTTTTGAGAATAATTTAATGACGCATCGGTTTCCTTTTTATGTTCTGAATATTGAAATTTCTCCTGATGTTGTTGATGTTAATGTACATCCAACAAAACAGGAAATTAAATTTATGGATGAACGAATGGTAGCAAACGAAATTTATTGCGCTGTAAAAGATGCTTTAAATACTGATGCTGATGTTATACGAAACGAAATCAAAACAAATGTTTCATATCACACACCTGTTAAAGCACAGTCTGATGTAAAACCAGTGCAGATAAGAATGGATTATGATATAAAACAGCCTTCTGTTTATGAAAAACCAAAAGTGGGTAAACCAAATTATGGTATTGGTGTTTTATCTTCACCAAAACAAATGCCGCCCATGGAAGATTTTCTTACAACAAAGCCTGATAAGTCATATAAGGTGATAGGGCAGATTTTTGATACTTATATTATAATTCAGTTAAAAGATAAGATTGTATTAATTGACCAGCACGCCGCCCACGAACGACTTATTTATGAAAAATTGATTGCTCAGGAAAAAACAACGCTAAGTCAGATTTTGCTTTCACCTGCTGTTGTTTCGTTTAATCCACGTGATTTTTCAGATATACTGGAAAATTCGCAAAGATATATGGATTTAGGCTTTGATTTTGAGGATTTTGGAAGCAATTCGCTTATTGTGCGTGCTGCGCCTGACGGTGTTGTAGCTTCGCATATAAAAGACTTGATTCTAGAACTTTTGCAAAAGTTTATTAAAGGCGACTATGACGCATCTGACAAAGAAGCGTTACATATGATTGCGTGCAAAGCTGCTTTGAAGGGAAACTCCAAGCTTAACAGCATAGAAATTGATAAGCTTGTTGAAGAGCTTGTTAATACAGGTGGAATAAACACCTGCCCACACGGCAGACCTATAATGATAAGCTACAGTAAATATGAAATAGAAAAACAATTCAAAAGGATACAATAGCTATGGATTTAATTGTTGTTGCGGGGCCAACTGCATCCGGAAAAACTGATCTTGCAATAAAAATAGCAAAAGAGCATAATGGTGAAATCGTCAATGCAGATTCAATGCAGATATATAAATATATGAATATCGGTACAGCAAAGCCTGATATCGAAGAGCGTTGTGGGATACCACATCATTTGCTCGATTTTGTTGACCCAAAAGATAATTTTTCTGTTGCTCAATATTGCGATGCTGCACACAAATGCATAAAAGATATTAGCAACAGGGGTAAGCTTCCGGTTATGGTTGGCGGAACAGGCTTATATATTGATTCTGTTGTTAATAATATAACATTTTCTGATATTCCGTCTGATAAATCGTATTGTGATGAATTATATAACGAGGCTCAGATTAAAGGCAACGAATATATTTACAATAAATTACAAATAATAGATAAAACTGCTGCTGAAAAAATAAGCGTAAATGATACAAAGCGAATCATTCGTGCTCTTGAGGTTTATCATACAACCGGAAAAACTATAACCTGGCACAATGAAAATTCACGTCGTAATCCTTCACCATATAATGCAAAGTATTATGCAATTTCGCATGAACGTGAATCTTTATATGAAAGAATTAATAAACGTGTGGATATAATGATTGAAAAAGGTCTGGTTGATGAAGTTAAATTTCTCTTAGAATACGGCGTTCCAAAGGAGTGCACTGCAATGCAAGCTATTGGTTATAAAGAAATTGTTATGCATCTTGAAAGTATCATTTCACTGGATATAGCAATTGAAATGATAAAACAAAGTAGCAGAAGATATGCGAAACGTCAATTAACATGGTTTCGTGCAAATAAAAGTATTAATTGGTTGGATAGGAGTGTGTTAAAATGAGCAAAATTGGAGTTAACCTTCAGGATGTTTTTTTAAACCAAGCGAGAAAAGACAAGATTTTACTGACCTTTATTATGATTAATGGTTATCAGTTTAAAGGGATTGTAAGCGGCTTTGACAATTACACTGTAATACTTGATTTTGAAGGAAAACAAAGTCTTGTATACAAGCATGCAATTTCAACTATCATTCCGTCAAAACCAATTACTTTTACAGGAGCTGACATTTAATGGGTAAACAAAGTAAAAAAGTAACTGTACCGATATTTGCCATTTTGCTTGCAGTTGCTATTGTACTTATGTTTGTTATGGCACTGTTTCGCAAACCGATAGAAACCGAGGTTGTAAGGTATGGTACAGCCGAAAACAAAAAAAGTGTTGAAGCATATATTCTAAGAAATGAATATATAATTAATTCTCCTGAAAGTGGTATTCTTAATTGTCATGTTGCTGAGAATGCAAGAGTACCGAGATATACAAAGATTGCATCTGTTTATGTTGGTGAATATTCAGAGGATATGCAGATAAAACTCAGAAATATTAACGAGAAAATCAATCAGCTTGAAACCAGTGCAAAAGATAAAAGTTTTTATGTTACTGATACTGCATCAACAGAGAAAACAATACACACAAGAGTTGATAGCATTCTGTCTTCAGTATATAAAAATGATATGTCGCACGCTGCACAATATAAAGATGATTTGAATAAGCTTATTAAAAATTTAAATGGCGAACAGGTTAATGAAACAGACACCTTGTCTCAGCTTAAACAGCAAAAGATTGAAATAGAAAAACAATTGTCTGCAACTGTTTCTGACATTTATTCACCTGTTTCAGGTGTGTTTAATTCCACGATTGATGGTTATGAAGAATATTTCAAAACAAGTAATATACAAAGAATAACACCAGAGTATTTAAATAACGCTGATTCAGCAAAAAGCAATGTAAGCCAAAATGCTGTAAAGGACACACCTGTGGCTAAAATATCAAACAATTACGAATGGTACGTTGCTTCAATTTTGGATGCAATATGGGCAGATAATCTTAAAACAGGCAATTTAGTGAATTTAAGATTCCCAAAAATTTCTGAAAACACCTATTCTGGTGTTATAAAACACATATCTCCCGAAGAAAATGGCAAGGTTGCAGTTGTTGTATCTTGCGGAGAGTACGTTGATAACATTTTCGGTGTCAGAAAAGTTGATGCCGAAATAATTAAAGCTACATATAACGGGTTTAAAATTTCAAAGGATGCTGTGCGAATTTTAGAAGATGGTTCTCAGGGTGTTTATGTTTTACGAAACGGAACGGCATGGTTCAGAAACATAGATGTGTTGTATAACGGTGAAAGCTATATTATTGCCAGAGAAGATAACAGCAAAGCTTCAAATGTATTGTTATATGATGAAGTTATACTTGGTAAAGATAACCTTTTTGATGGTATGGTAGTAGAATAGGGTGAAAATTATGCTTCAAGAACGAATACTTAAAGTTAAATCTGAAATTGCTGATGCAGCAAAAAGAGCAGGTAAATCTGCTGATGACATAACCCTCATTGCAGTTTCAAAAACAATTGATATTGAAACTGTTAAAGAAGCGTATTCTTTAGGTCTTAACACTTTCGGTGAAAACAAACCTCAGGAAATACGTGACAAGCGTCCTGAAATTCCTGATGCAAAATGGCATATGATTGGCAGACTGCAGAGCAACAAAATCAAGTACGTAACAGGAACAACAGAACTTATCCACTCAGTAGACAGTGTTGAGCTGTTAGAGCAGATAAATACATATGCACAAAAACAAAATGCAGTACAAAAAATACTCATACAGTTAAATTTATCACAGGAAATCAGCAAAGGCGGAATTGATGAAAATGACCTTGGAACCATTCTTGAAGCTGCTGAAAAATGCGATAATATCAAGGTTAAAGGTCTTATGACAATCGGCAGTGCATTTGCATCGGAATACGAACTCAAAAAAATGTTCGAAAAATGTTATAATATATTTGTTGACAATCAGACGAAAAGCTATCATAATATAGATATGACATATTTATCTATGGGAATGTCTGGCGATTTTAAAACAGCTATTGAAATGGGTTCAAATATGGTTAGAATCGGAACACGAATATTTGGAGCCAGAAAATATACAAAATAGGAGGAGTAACTATGGGTAACTTTTTAGACAAAGTATTGGATTTGGTAAAATTCGGCGGTGACGATGATGATTTTGAACAGGATTTATTGGATGATATTCCAGCCAAAGCACCTGCTGCCGAAACAGATTTTCAGGTAAAAAAGGGTAAGGTTGTAAATATCAACACAACAACTCAGTTAAAGGTTGTTGTTGTATCTCCAGATTCTTTTGAAGAAGCCCGTGACATTGCAGACCACTTGAAGCAGAGAAAACCTGTTGTTATTAATCTTGAAGCGGTTGAAAAGGATGTTGCAAGGAGAATAGTTGATTTCTTAAGCGGTGCGGTTTATGCAAGTGATGGCAACATTCAAAAAATTTCAGGAGGCATTTTCCTAATCGCACCATACAATGTGGGTATTATGGGCGATTTTAAAGATGAACTTAGAAATAAAGGCGTATTCCCATGGAATTATTAAGGAGCTGATTTTTTGCCTTTAATTAGAATTGCACTAAACTATTTATTGCAGGCAATGAGTATGCTTATACTTGTTCGCTGTGTTTTGTCGTGGCTTCCTTTAGGTTACAACAAATTAACAGAATTCATTTATAACATAACAGAACCACTGCTTGCACCAATACGTAATTTGTTAGATAGAGCAATGGGAGGAAGAATGATGTTTATTGACATTTCTCCGATTATTGCTTTTGCTATAATCAGATTTTTACAACGAGTTATTTGGATGATATAAATGGATAAGAATAAGCTTTTTAAAATAGCAAACAATAAAGACGAGAAATTACTTATTTCCCGTCTTATTGATGTTTATGAGGGTGCTGAAAACACCGGCTATGTTTGTTGCAGTAAATTTTTAAACGGCAGAGAGCAGAATATTGCCACTTATATTTTTAATGCATTGCGAGCTAATTTTGCCTTCTTTGGCGGTTATGACGAAGCTGAACGCAAAGTTGCAGTCTGTTATTCCGACGATGTTTTCAAAGATATTTTTGAAATTCCTGTAAAGCTGCTTATATTAACGGGAAATGACAATTGTTCCGATATTAACCATCGTGATTATTTAGGCTCACTTACCGGGCTTGGAATCAAACGAGAAATGTTTGGTGATATTATATGCGATGAAACCGGAGCAAAGATATTTGCTCTTGAGGAAATATCCCAATATGTTTCACAACAGCTTGACAAAGTCGGGAAACACAGAATGGGCATCACAGTAACAGACCCTGTCGATATTGAAATTCCGCAAAAAAAGTTCAAAATATTATCCTACACAGTTGGTTCTCCGCGTCTTGATGCAGTAATATCAGGCTGTTGCGGAGTTTCACGTTCTAGTGCTTGTGACCTTATAAATTCAGGCAGAGTTACAGTTAACTGGGAAGAGGTTAGTTCTGTTTCAAAAGCTTGTGAAAATGGAGATATTATGTCTGTGAAAGGTTACGGAAGGTTCCGGCTTGATGAAATCGGCGGAGAAACACGTAAAGGAAGAATTTTTGTTAAAGTCAAAAAATTCATTTAATATGTACAGGAACATATAATGTTCCTGTTTTCACCTGTTACAATTTCTTATAATTAAGAATATTATAAACAACAGTGCGAGTATTACTGCAGCAGCAATCAATATCGGCAGTATTTCAACAAAAGTTGAAATATAAACTACGCCGATAATTAGACCAAGTGTAAAGAAAAACAGTGTTGAAAGTATTGACAGAACTGTGTTTAAGCAACATCTGCCAAAGCAATTACATAAATCCGGCATATTAATCTCTCCTCTAGACAATTTGTAATCATTGATTACATTAACATAATATGTTTACATAATATTTTTGTTACTAAGAAAGGCATTGATTATGAAAGATAAAATCGAAAGACTTGCAAGAGAAATTGAACGTCACAATTATAATTATTACGTGCTTGACAATCCTGAAATTTCAGATTTTGAATATGATGCTATGCTTAATGAGCTTATGCTGCTTGAAATGCAATATCCTGAGTTCAAAAGTAAGAACTCACCTACAACACGTGTAGGTGGTGAGGTCCAGGAAGGCTTTGCACAGGTTGAGCATAAAGTGCAGATGGCAAGCCTTGCTAAAGCTTTCTCTTTTGATGAACTTAAAAGCTTTGACACAAGTGTAAAGAAAATCTTTCCTGATGCTCAATATGTGGTAGAGTATAAAATTGACGGTTTGTCGGTTTCTCTTGAGTATGAAAACGGCAGCTTTTTGCGTGGTTCAACACGTGGTAACGGTCTTATTGGTGAAGACGTTTCTGAAAATTTAAAAACAATTAAATCTATACCTATGTATCTGAACGAAGATTTGCCTTATCTTGAGGTGCGTGGAGAAGTTTTTATGCCAGTTGAAGCGTTTGAACAGCTTAATAAGCAGCGTGAGCTTGAAGAACAAGCATTGTTTGCAAACCCCAGAAATGCTGCTGCCGGTTCATTAAGACAGCACGACAGTAAAATCACTGCTTCACGTAAGCTTGATATATTTGTTTTTAATATTCAGCAAATTGAAGGTAAGACTCTTGAAACACATATGAAGTCGCTTGAATATCTTAAAAATCTCGGTTTTAAAACCAGTCCTGTTACAAATCTGTTCAACACTGTTGAAGATGCGTTCAAGGAAATTGAACGTATAGGTGAAATAAGAGGTCAGCTAGGCTTTGATATTGACGGAGCTGTTATAAAAGTTAATGATTTTAAACAACGTGAGTTTTTAGGCAGTACAAGCAACACTCCAAAATGGGCAATTGCATACAAATACCCTGCAGAACAGAAGGAAACAACACTTAAAGATATAACCGTTCAAGTTGGTCGTTCCGGTGTTCTTACACCAACTGCTGAGCTTGAACCTGTACACATTGGTGGCTCTGTTGTATCACGTGCCACACTACACAATATTGATAACATCAAAAATAAAGATATCCGCATTGGTGATACCGTTGTTATACAAAAAGCAGGTGAAATTATCCCTGAAGTTGTAAAAGCAATTACCGAAAAAAGAAAAGGAAATGAAGTTGTTTTTGAAATGCCAAAGCTTTGTCCTGTTTGCGGAGGTGAAGTTGTACGCTTTGAAGATGAAGCTGCCACATATTGTATTAATCCTAATTGTGAAGCTCAGAGAATTCGCAGTATAATTCACTTTGCAAGTAAGGGGGCTATGGACATTGATGGGATGGGCCCTGCGGTTGTTGAACAGTTATGTAACAGTAATCTAATATCTGACTGTGCTGATTTGTACTATCTTAATGAATTACAAATAATTACACTTGAAAGAATGGCTGCAAAGTCAGCTTCAAATCTTATCAGTGCTATAGATGCATCTAAAAAAGCAGGGTTAGATAAAGTTCTTTGTGGTCTTGGAATTAAGCATATTGGGGCAAAAGCCGCAAAATCATTAGCTGAAACCTTTAAGAATATTGATGCTCTTATTAATGCTGATAAACAGGATTTGCTTAAAATTTATGATTTTGGCGATTCGATGGCCGAAAGTGTAGTTAAGTATTTTTCACAACAATCATCTTTGGATATTATTGAAAAATTACGTAATAGCGGAGTAAATCTTGAATACAATGTTGCATTGCAGGATAACAGATTTGAAGGTATTACATTTGTTTTAACAGGTACATTGCCAACGTATACAAGAGACGAAGCAGCAAAAATTATTGAAAGCTTCGGCGGGAAGGTTTCAGGCAGTGTTTCCAAAAAGACAGGCTTCGTTTTAGCGGGCGAAAATGCCGGCAGTAAGCTCACAAAAGCAGAGGCTCTTGGCATAAAAATTATCACAGAAGATGAATTTAATACTATGATTGTATGATTTTACAATAAATTGGCTTAATTTTAAGTCAATTTATTGTATTTTTTTTGAAAAAATTACTTAATTCTATTGTAAAATTTGCGTATTTGTTATAAAATATATAAGTGTATGATTATATTTAAGGAGTTACAAAAATGAAGTTTTGCAAAATGCAATGTTCAGGAAATGACTATGTTTTAATTAATTGCTTTGAAAACATTTTTGAAGATACTGCCGCAGCAGCAGAATTTATTTGTGACAGGCATTTTGGTATTGGATGTGACAATCTTATTCTTGTTATGAAATCAGTTTCTGCTGATTATAAATTAAGATTCTTTAATCCTGATGGAAGTGAAGCTGAGTGTTCTGTAAGCGGTCTTAGTTGTGCTTTTAAATATCTGTTGGATAATAATTATATCGATAAAGAGAATGCAAGGCTTGAAACAATGGCAGGCACTTACTTTGTTAATGTACATAATGATAATATTGTTATCAATATGAGTGAGCCGATTTTTACACCGCAGTTGATACCTGTTGACTACACAGGTGATGAATTCATAAATAAAATCGTTAGTGTTGATGGAGAAGAGTATGCTATAACCTGTGTGTCAGTTGGGACACCATATGCAATTATATTTGTTGATAACTTAAATGATATTGATATTAATACTCTTGGAAGAAGCATAGAGCTTCATCAGATTTTTCCAAAGCGTACAAATGTTGCTTTTGTTAGAAAAGCTGATGATACTACACTTGAAATGCGTATATGGTCACGCGGAAATGGAGAAGTTTTGTCAAGCGGTTCAGCTTCGTGTGCTGCTTTAGCCGCTGCAGTTGAAAATAATATTTGCGGCAATAAAGCAACAGTTAAGAACATAGGAGGCAGCTACGAAATAGAATGGAATGAGGATATAATTGTTTCCTCCAAGCCTTTAAAAGTGTTTTCAGGCGAAATTGATTTAGAATAGGTGATTTATATGTTTAAGCGAATAAATGAAGAGCTTAATGTTGTAATGGAACGTGACCCTGCAGCAAGAAGCAAAGCTGAAGTGTTCTTTTTATACAGCGGTTTTAAAGCAATAATGTACCATAGGATAGCCCATTGGTTTTATCAGCATAAAAGATACTTTTTAGCTAGATTTTTATCGCAGCATTCTAAAAAAGTGACAGGAATAGAAATCCATCCTGCGGCAAAAATAGGAAGAGGATTGTTTATTGACCACGGTATGGGTGTTGTAATTGGTGAAACAACTGAAATTGGTGATAATTGTACTATATATCAGGGTGTTACCCTTGGTGGAACAGGTAAGGATAAGGGAAAGCGTCATCCGACAATTGGTAATAATGTTTTAATTGGTTGCGGCGCAAAAGTTCTTGGGCCCTTTAAGGTTGGTGACAATTCAAAAATAGCTGCAAATGCAGTTGTTTTGAACGAAGTGCCGCCAAACAGTACGTGCGTTGGTGTTCCTGGCAGAATTGTCACAATCAACAATATTCGTATTGCACCGGCATCTATTGAATTAGACCAGATTCACATTCCCGATCCGGTATCTATGGAATTGTGTAAAATTAAAGGCAGAATTGATAAGCTTGAGGAGGAGTTAAAAGACGATGAAACTTTATAATACATTAACAAGACAAAAAGAAGAATTTATTCCGTTGGATAAAAATAATGTTAAAATGTATTCCTGCGGACCTACTGTATACAACTATTTTCATATTGGTAACGCAAGACCGTTTATTGTATTCGATGCATTAAGAAAGTATCTTGAATACACAGGATTAAATGTTACATTTGTTCAAAACTTCACTGATATCGACGACAAGCTTATAAACAAAGCAAAAGAAGATAACACAACAGTTAAAGATATTGCAGAAACATTTATCAAGGAATATTATATTGATGCTGATGCACTTGGGATATGCAGAGCGTCAGTAAATCCACGTGCAACAGAAAACATTGATGCAATTATTGATATTATAAAAAAGCTTGAAGAGAATGGTTTTGCATATAATGTTGACGGCAATGTATACTTCTCAACAAAAAAATTCAAGGAATATGGTAAGCTATCTCATCAGCCGTTAGAAGAGCTTGAAGCCGGTGCAAGAATAGATGTTAACGAAAACAAAAACGACCCAATGGATTTTGCTTTATGGAAAAAGCAAAAGGAGGAATCTGAGCCTGCATGGGAAAGCCCGTGGGGACTTGGAAGACCAGGATGGCATATTGAATGTTCTGCAATGGCAAACAGATTCTTGGGTGAAACTATTGATATTCACAGTGGTGGTCAGGATTTAATATTCCCACATCACGAAAATGAAATTGCACAAAGCGAATGTGCAAATCACGCACCGTTTGCACGTTATTGGTTGCACAATGGTTACATTAATGTCGATAACGTAAAAATGTCAAAATCACTTGGAAACTTCTTTACAGTTCGTGATGTTTTAAAGGAATTCAAGCCAGAAACCATAAGATTTTTTATGCTTTCTGCACATTATAGAAGTCCGATTAATTTTTCACGTGATTTGATAATTCAGGCACAAACAGGACTTGAAAGATTGTACACCTGCCTTGATAATCTTGAATTCATTGCTAATACAGCTAAGCAGTCGGGAATTACAAATAAGGCAACTGATATGGTTTCAAGCTACAAAAAAGCATTTTGTGATGCTTTAGATGATGATTTTAATACTTCACTTGCAATTTCTGTTTTGTTTGATTATGCAAGAGATATTAATTCAAACTTCACTGCAAATGATTCAAAAGAGGATATCAATGCTGTCTATAATGGTTTAAAAGAGCTTGGTGGTGTGCTCGGATTATTACAAAAGCAAGCTTCAAAGGACATCGACTCAGAAATTGAAGAGCTTATAAACAAACGTCAGCAAGCCAGAAAAGATAAAAATTTTGCCTTAGCAGACGAGATTCGTGATAACCTTAAAGCTAAAGGTATAATATTGGAGGATACACCAAGCGGTGTAAAATGGCGTTATGAAAGCTAATGAATATTCTCCGCTTGTGCTTGCGTACATTGGTGATGCTATTTATGAGCTATACGTAAGAAATATGCTTGTTTCTAAGCATAATATTCAGGTTGACAAGCTTCATAAAATGGCTGTTTCTATAGTGAAATCGTCAGCACAGGCTAAAAGCTACCACAAAATTGAGAATGAATTAACAGAGGAAGAGCTTACTGTATTTAAGCGTGGCAGAAACGCAAAATCCTCTGTTCCGAAAAACTCTGATATGAGTGAGTATAAAACAGCAACAGGATTAGAGGCACTTATCGGTTACATATATCTGTCCGGCAACAAAGAACGCTTGGACGAGATTATGAATTTGATATTAAGAGAGGAATAAGTGCCATTGAATATCTTTTCACGTAGCAAGCTTTTTAAATACCTGTATATATTATCAGGAGTAATTATAGCGGCAGTTTCACTTAATTTGTTTTTGATTCCCAACCATCTTGCAGCAGGTGGTGTAAGCGGATTATCAACAGTTTTAAACTATATTACTTCTGTACCTGTTGGTTTAATTTCAATTATTTGTAACTTACCACTTTATGTTATGGGGTACATTTACGAGGGAAAAGGTTTTTTAATAAAATCAGTTGCCGCAACAACTCTGCTTGGTTTTTTTATTGATTTCTTTTCATTTCTGCCACACGTTGTTACTGATATGGTATTGGCATCATTATTCGGCGGCGTACTTACCGGTCTTGGCTTTGGTATGGTGTTGCAGGCTGATGCCTCAACTGGTGGTACCGATATTATAGCAAAGGTTATCAATAGAAAAATCCGTCATATATCTATAGGCACACTTATATTTATTATTGATATGGCTGTAATTATATTTGCAGTATTAGTGTTTAAGAATATATACAACGGACTTTATTCAGTTGTTGCATTGTACGCTTGTTCAAAGATAATAGACTTACTGTTAGAAGGAGCAAATTTTGCAAAGCTTTCGTTTGTGATTTCTGATGATAGTATAAATATTGCAAAAGAAATTACAAATACTCTTCACCGTGGAGCAACTTTTTTAAACGGCAACGGAGTATACACAAACAATAAAAAGAATGTAATTCTATGTTCTATAAAAAAGAATGAAATAGCTAAACTTAAAGAACTTGTTTACAAAATTGACAAAAAAGCATTTGTTATTATTACTGATGCTCGTGAGGTTTTGGGCGAGGGCTTTATGAATATATAAATGTTTAGGGGGATAATAATGAATAACAAGGAGCTGCAGTTAATTGCATGCAACGTAAGAAAAAACATTTTAAAAGCTGTATATTCAGCCAAATCCGGTCATCCGGGCGGCTCACTTTCGGCTTGTGATGCACTGACTTATCTTTATTTTGAAGAGATGAATGTTGACCCTAAGGATCCTAAAAATCCTGACAGAGACAGATTTGTTCTATCAAAAGGACATGCTTCACCTGCACTTTACAGTGTTCTTGCAGAAAAAGGATTTTTTTCAAAGGATGAGATAGCAAATTTCAGAAAATTCGGAAGTGATTTGCAGGGACACCCTGTTATTTATGTTCCCGGCGTTGATATGGCAACCGGTTCACTTGGTCAGGGTATATCAGCAGCTAATGGTATGGCACTCAGTGCAAAGCTAGATAACAAATCATATCGTGTTTACTCGATTCTCGGAGATGGCGAATTGCAGGAAGGTCAGGTATGGGAAGCAGCAATGTTTGCTGCACATTATAAGCTTGACAATCTATGTGCTTTTGTTGACAACAACGGATTGCAGATTGACGGCAAAATAACAGACGTAATGTCACCATTACCAATCGATGAGAAATTCAAAGCATTTGGCTGGAATGTACTTTATGCTGATGCTCACGACTTTGACAGCTTGCGTGCTGCTGTAGCTTCTGCAAAAGAATGCAAGGGCAAGCCTACAGTGGTAGTTATGAAGAGTGTAAAGGGTAAAAATGTATCATTTATGGAAAATCAGGCAAGCTGGCACGGTACTGCACCAAATGAAGAACAGTACAATGCTGCTATCGCAGAATTAGACGCATTAATAGCAGAACTTGGAGGTACAAAATAATGGCAGATAAAAAAGCAACTCGTGAATCTTATGGTATAGCTCTTGCAGAGCTTGGAGAAAAATATGATATTGTAGTAATGGATGCCGACTTGTCAGGCTCAACTAAAACAGGTATTTTTGCAAAAAAATTCCCTGAGCGTTTTATAAATACAGGTATTGCTGAAGGTAATATGATGACAACTGCGGCAGGTATAGCTACAACAGGTAAGGTTGTATTTGCAAGCACATTTGCTATTTTTGCATCAGGCAGAGCTTTTGAGCAGGTTAGAAACTCAATTGCCTATCCTAACCTTAATGTTAAGATTTGTGCAACTCATGCAGGCATAAGTGTCGGTGAAGATGGTGCAACACACCAGTCAATTGAAGATTTATCACTTATGAGAAGCATTCCGAATATGGTTGTTTTGAGTCCTGCAGACCATTATGAAACTTATGCAGCAATTGAAGCCGCAATCAACTATGATGGCCCTGTTTATGTCAGACTTGGCAGACTGCCAGTGCCTTTTCTTTTTGATGAAAGCTATAAGTTTGAAATTGGTAAGAGCTATACTTTAAAAGAAGGAAACGACATTACAATTATAGCAACAGGCTTAATGGTCGCAAATGCCATTGAAGCACACGAGCAGTTAAAAGCAGAAGGTATCAATGCAAGAATAATCAATATGCCTTCAATCAAACCAATTGATAAAGATGCAATAGTTAAGGCTGCAAAAGAAACCGGTGCTATCGTTACTGTTGAGGAGCATAGCATTGTTGGCGGTCTTGGAACCGCAGTATGTGAAGTAGTTAGTGAAAACTGCCCTGTCATAGTTAAACGCATAGGTGTTGAAGACAGATTTGGTCAGTCAGGCACTCCTGCGGCTTTACTTGAGGAATATGGTCTTACTACAGAAAACATTGTAGAACAGGTTAAAAAAATACTGAGTAAATGAGGATATATTAATGAAAATAAGAGTATGGAATGAAATATCTCAGGAAGAAAAAAACTTCGTGTTAAAACGTGCTGAAACTGATATCAGCGAGTATATTGGTGTTGCTACTGAGGTTTCTGATGATGTTCGTAAAAATGGTGACGATGCAGTTATTAAGTATACTGAAAAATTTGACAGAGTTAAACTGGCAAAGAGCTGTATTAAAGTAACTCCTGAAGAGATTGAAAAGGGTTATAATAATTTAACCGCAGAAGTTCGTGACGCTATTACATACGCTGCAAAGAATATAAGAAACTTCCACGAAAAACAGATGCCTGAGGAAATGTGGTTTACCGAGGTAGATAAGGGTCTTTTGGTTGGTGAAAAGACCACACCTATAGTTGATACTTGTCTTTATGTACCACGCGGAAAGGGAAGCTTTCCATCAGTACTTTTGATGCTGGGTATACCTGCTGTTGTTGCAGGTGTTGAAAAAATCATTGTAACTACACCGCCTAATGAAAAAGGTGAGGTTGATGATGCAATACTTGCTGCAGCAAAAATAATTGGTATTACTGAAATTTACAAGGTTGGTGGAATTCAGGCTGTTGCGGCAGTAGCTTTTGGTACTGAAACAATACCAAAGTGCCACAAAATAATTGGTCCCGGTAACGCTTATGTTACTGCAGCAAAACGTGTTTTAGGTAATTATATTGACACAGGCTTGCCTGCAGGCCCATCAGAAGCAATTATTCTTTGTGACGAGCATGCAGACCCACATAAGGTTGCACTAGACTGGATGATTGAAGCAGAGCATGGCCCTGATTCAGCGTCTTTACTTGTAACACACAGCAGAGAGCTTGTTGAAAAAGCAGTAAAAATTGTAGAAGAACAGTTAACAAAGATTTCAGATAAACGCCGTGAATTTGTTACAACCAACTTTAATAATTACGGTGGTGTGATAATAACAAATTCGCTGGAAGAATCAATTGCTTTCGTTAACGAATATGCTCCTGAGCATATGGAGGTTATGACAGAAAAGCCTTTTGAAACACTTCCAAAAATCAAAAACGCAGGCGAGATTCTTTTAGGAGATTATACTCCCGTTACATTGTGCAATTTCTTATTAGGTCCTAATGCGATATTGCCTACTGGTGGTTTTGCAAAAACATATTCAAGTGTTTCAGTTATGGACTTTTTAAAACGTTCATCAGTTGGATATGCTTCAAAAGCCGGTTTTGAAATGGTAAGAAATAATGCATATATTATGGCTAAAACTGAGGGCTTTGATACTCACGGTCTTGCAGTAAAGGAGAGAAAGTAATGATAGAGGTTAAAAGAAAAACTACCGAATCAGATATTTCAGTAACAATTGATGTTTCTCCTGTAAAAAATGATTACAGAAGTAAAATTAATACACCAATTCCGTTTTTGAATCATATGATTGAACATATAGTATGGAGAAGTGGTGTTAATATTACAATCAACTGTTCTCTTGATAAATTTGAGCTTGACCATTTGGTGTGCGAAGATGTTGGTATGACGTTGGGCAAGGCTGTAGCTCATTATGTGAAAAACTGTTCCGTTAAAGGCTACGGAGACGGCATTGGTATTATCGACGAGGCACGTGCAGTATCCGCTATAAGCTTTGAAAGCCGCTCATTGCTTGTGTTTGATGGTAAAGAGCTATTACCTGACCAGACTGAGCATATGTTAAGTGAAGATTTAATCACTTTTTTAGACGGATTTGTTCAAGGTGCAAATTGCACTTTACATATTGATCTTCAAAAGGGTGAAAATGGTCATCACATATGGGAATCAATATACAGAGCTGTCGGTATCTCCCTTGGTCGTGCTATAGAAGGTCACACAGGTGTAAACAGTACTGCAGGAGTAGCAGGAGTGATAACATATGAGTACAATGAAGTATAAACTATCACCGTTGCTTGAAAAATATGATACAATAGTTTTTGATCTTGACGGCGTAATTACAAGCGAACAGCGTTATTGGGATGCTGCTGCTATGACACTTTATCAGCTATTTACAGAAGAGTTTGATGTAAATTATGCCAACAGAAACGTTTCTATCACAAGAACAGTTATGCTTTATCGCGACCAGCTAATTTCTCTTTGCAAAGAGCTTGGTGTTAATTCGAACTGGGATTTAACATATGTAATTTACGCTTTTTCACAGATACTGGATACTCTTGATACTGCAAGTATATACTTTGCAATAAAAGAACTAAATTTACCTGCATTGGAGCTGTATGACTATATAGAAAAAAATTCTTTTGTCGGTGGCAGAAACAGCGATGCATATAAGTATATAATAAAGGTTTATCAGGAATGGTATCACGGTGAAAACAATTATCATAAGTATTATAACGATGATGTTACTGCTCCGGGAAAAATAAGCCTTTGCGACTTAGAAGAGCCCCTGTTGGACAGAGCTAAAACAATAGAAATGATTAAGCTATTAAGTAATACTAAAACTCTTGGTGTAGCTACCGGTCGTATTAAGTTTGAGGCTGAAAGACCTCTTGAGAACTGGGATGTTTTGCAATATTTTTCGCCAAAACATATTGCTACTTATGATGACGTTATTGCTGCCGAGAAAGAAACAGGAATTAAACCAATAACTAAGCCGCATCCATTTATGTTTTTGCGTGGTGGTCTCGGAAGCGATGTGTCATACACTGACATTCTAAATGGTAATTACGATAAGAATAAGCTAAAATCTGTTCTTGCAATTGGGGATGCCGGTGCCGACATGTTTTCAGCTCAAAATGCAGGAATTGATTTTGCTGCAGTTTTAACCGGTATTAATGGTAAAAAAGCGCAACAATTTTTCGAGCAAAACAATGCAACATATATTTTTAATAATGTATTTGATTTGATAGAGGAGGAGTAAAATGAACATAATAATTAATACTCCGCTCACAAAAGAAAAGCTTTTATCATTAAAAACCGGTGACAGTGTTCTTATAAACGGTACGATTTACACTGCAAGAGATGCCGCGCATAAAAGAATGATTGAAAGCGGTGAATATCCTATTGATATAACCAATCAAATTATTTATTTTGCCGGCCCTACACCCGCAAAAGAGGGACAGGCAATAGGTTCCTGCGGTCCAACAACAAGCTGTCGTATGGACTCATATTCACCAAAGCTCATTAAAGATGGTCTTACCGGAATGATAGGCAAGGGTGAAAGAAATTCTGAGGTTGTTGATGCAATTAAGACACATAAAGCAGTATATTTTGGTGCTATTGGCGGATGTGGTGCACTAATTGCTAAATGTGTTAAATCGTCAAAGGTTGTTGCATATGATGACCTTGGAACTGAAGCAATAAGACAATTGACCGTTGAAAACTTTCCTGCGGTTGTTGTTATAGATTCAAATGGAAATAAAATATAATGGAGGATGTAGTTATGAAACAAGTTACAAAAGACACTATTATCATTGATGCTTTGCATCTTGATGCAGGTATTGCACCATTCTTTTTAGAAATTGGTATGCATTGCTTAGGCTGTCCGTCAGCAAGCGGTGAGTCAATAGAGCAGGCTTGCCTTGTTCATGGTGCAGATGCTGATGAATTAGTAGAAAAAATCAACGATTATTTAAAAGATAAATAATCAACTTAGACCATAATCTTATTAAGGAGGAACAAATAATGGCTAAAAAAGAAGCTGCAGATAAAAAGTATTTAACATATAAGGATAAACCTCTGTTAAGACGCGGTAATTTAATTTATTACGGTAATCATGAAGATGATTACATTGTTACATTAAATATTAATGAAACAACAACTTTAATTGACCTTGATATTGCAACAAACGTTACAGTAGCTTTGCAAACTAACGATATACCCGGTAAGGAACGTGTTATAAAAAAAGCTGAACGTGACGGCTTGTATGCAGCATTGGATCTTGGTGAATTCTGGCTTACTGAAATATTAAGCGAGGAACAATAATTAAAAAAGCGGTCATATATTTGACCGCTTTTTGTATATAAACAACCTACCTTATAGGTAAAATTGAAGCTATTATATATTATGAAAATAAAACAAATTGGTGATTTGTATGAATTTTCTATCTAAACCCTTTACTCCAGGCAACAAAGTAAAAAAAATAATCATATCGTGCGATTGCCCAAGTGATATTATAACCAATCTGGAAAAAAATAATATTGAGATCGTAAAAACACTTAAAAATCCAAACTTATGTGATGGCTTAAGCGGACATGCGGATTTGCAAATAAATGTAATTAAAGATTTTATAATTACAGCTGATTTTACGTATGAGTATTATAAAATGCTTTTACCTGAATTTAATGTAATTAAAGGTCAAAGTGATGTAATTTCAAAGTATCCGAATGACATTGCCTACAACGCAAGCGTTATCAACAAACACCTTGTACATAACACAAAATTTACTGATAAAGTTTTACTGGATTTATATCTTAAAAATGGCTATAAAACACTTAATGTACGGCAGGGATATACCAAATGTACAACATGTATAATATCAGAAAATGCTGTAATTACAGAAGATCATGGCATAGCAAAAAAGCTTATGGAAATAGGTGTGGATGTACTTTTGGTCTCTCAGGGTGACGTGACTTTAAATGGCTTTAATAACGGATTTTTAGGCGGAGCGAGTGGACTTATAGATAAAAACAAGCTAGCAATATGTGGAAATATTCAAAAGCATAATGATTGTAAAAGTATATTAAAGTTTGCAAATAAACATGATGTCGAAATTATATCTTTAAGTGATGATAATATTGTTGATATTGGTTCAATAATTCCTGTTCTTGAGGAATAATTTTTAAGGAGGAAATTATGTACATAATAAAAAAAATTGATAATGGTATTGAATTAATCGATGACAAAGCTTGGGAATTAGCTCAGGTTGCCCCGATAACTTATCAAAATTGGAAGCAATTTGAATATGTTCCAAACACTTTTGCAAGATTATTATATAATGATTATGGTATCTATGTTCAGCTTACTACAGATGAAAAACCTTTGCTAGCCAGATTCACAAATCAGAACGATATGGTTTGTACGGACAGTTGTATGGAGTTTTTTGTAAGGCCTAACACTAATGACAAACGTTATTTAAATTTTGAATTCAATCCGTTTGGTACAATGTATTTTGCTATAAGGACAACAAGGTTTGACCCTGAATATCCTGCCGAAGACAAAAATTATTTCAATGTTCAAAGTAAAGTAGATGCCGACAAGTGGACATTGCAGTTTGTAATACCATTTGAATTTATTGATCGTGTTTTTGGCTCTCATACAAAGACAATGTATGGAAATTTGTATAAATGCGGTGAAGAGACAGTTAAAGAACATTATGCATCATATTATCCTGTTGACCCCTTAAGAATCGATTTCCAATTAAGCGAATACTTTGGTGAGTTTGTTTTGGAATAACGTTAAAACCATATATTAAAATGTACCAAAGTCAGAAGAAGAGTTCATAGAGCGTTATAAAGACTTAACCGATATGATAATCGACAACGAAAGGGTGTTCGGATTCTGCTATACTCAACTATATGATGTAGAACAAGAAATGAATGGACTTTACACATATGACAGAAAACCCAAATTTAATATGGAAGTATTCAAATACATAAATAAACGTACTTCAGCATATGAATTAAAAAAGAATGATCAGTAACACAATTAACCCTGTAATCATTTTTTGTTGCAGGGTTAATTTATAACATTATTAGTTTACATAATATTATTACGGTTTACTAAAACGCGATTGCTTTAATATAGTAGAGGAGTAAACTGTTGCATTTTTGATTTATTAGTGCTATAATTAAGTGATGTTAATACAAATATATAAGCCCAATATAAAAATATAGTACAAAATTATAAAAATATTGTCTTTTGATTACATATGATGAATACCTTACAGATGTGTTTTAAAAGTGGAAGTAAAAAGGTGTTAAGCAAAAGTTTGCAGTGTTATTTGTTTATTTGGTACTTTTTCTGTATTGTG
>JAZNGX010000170.1:0-12763 GCA_045576675.1 Clostridia bacterium
CGACATGGCTACGATCCGACTTTGCAATGGTAATTGCCGCACCGGACTTTTTATGAACTTTGAGCATCTTTCCGTAATGCATTTTATAAATATGGTCGCCAGAGAGAATTAAAACATTTTTAGGATTAAATCTCTCCAAGAAACTTAAGTTCTGGTAAATTGCATTTGCAGTTCCTTTATACCATTCTGTCTTTTTGCTACGCTGATAAGGTGGTAAAATATAAGCACCACCAAAGTTTCTGTTAAGTCCCCAGGGTAATCCGTTACCAATATAGTTGTTAAGTTCGAAGGGTTGATACTGTGTAAGAATACCAACAGTATCTATTCCTGAATTAACACAATTTGAAAGCGGAAAATCAATAATTCTATATTTTCCACCAAAAGGTACAGCAGGCTTTGCATTTTCTTCCGTCAGCACTAAAAGTCTGCTTCCCTGACCCCCGGCCAGGAGCATTGCAATACAGTCTTTGCTACGTTTAATCATTAACCTTTAACCTCCCTTATTTTCAGTGATATGCTCGTAAAACACTACCGACATTGCGGGTATCTTAAGTGAAATACTTTGAGCATATCCATGCATTGGTTGTTTTTTACTCTTTGTTTTTCTTAACCTTGTTCCTTGTCCGCCAAAAATTTTACTGTCTGTATTAAATACAGGCTTGTAAAAACCGGGTTGCGGAACACCTATTTGATAGTTTATTCTTTCAACGGGGCAAAAATTACAAACTATAATCAATTCTTTGCCACATTTAGAAATTCGCCTGAAAGCAATAACGCTGTTTGAATTATCATCAGCACTAATCCACGAAAATCCATTCCAGTCGCTTTCGTTTTCCCACAGTTCATTGCGGGTAAGATAAAATTTATTTAAATCAGAAATAAATTTCTGAGCATTTTTATGCAAATTATCATTTAGTAAATACCAGTCAAGCTCAGTTGAATAATTCCACTCGTTATACTGAGCAAATTCGGTTCCCATAAAAGTAAGTTTTTTACCTGGATGTGCAATCATATACGCCATAAAAGCCTTGAAATTGGCAAGCTTTGATTTGCTGTCACCAGGCATTTTATTATAAAGCGAACGCTTGCCATATACAACCTCGTCATGAGAAACAGGTAATATGAAATTTTCAGAAAAAGCATAAGTCAATGAAAAAGTAAGATTATTATGACAGCCTTTTCTGAACAATGGGTCTTGTGACATATATAAAAGCATATCATTCATCCAACCCATATTCCATTTAAAGTTAAAGCCTAATCCACCCACGTATGGAGGCTTTGTTACCATTGGAAACGCAGTTGACTCTTCTGCTATCATAAGCGCAGATTTTTTAGTTTTAAAAACTTTTTCGTTTAACTTTTTTAAAAACTCAACTGCTTCAAGATTTATATTTTCTCCATATTTGTTTGCCCGCCACTCTCCCTGTTTCTTACCATAATCAAGATAAAGCATTGAAGCGACGGCATCAACTCTTAAGCCGTCTATATGATATTCTTTCAGCCAGAAGCAAGCGTTGGAAATAAGAAATGAAATAACTTCGCCTCTTCCATAATCAAAAATTCTTGTGTTCCAGTCTTTGTGCTCGTTCTTTAATGGGTCACTATATTCGTAACAACAGGTACCATCAAATTCATATAAACCATTTTCATCTTTTGGAAAATGTGCACCAACCCAGTCAAGTATTACACCAATATTGTTTTTGTGACACTCATTTATAAAATACATAAAATCTTTAGGTGTACCATATCTTGATGTCGGAGCATAATAGCCGGTAACCTGATACCCCCAGGAAGGGTCGAACGGAAATTCAGACACGGGCATAAGTTCAATATGTGTATAATTAAGCTTTTTCACATATGGTATAAGTTGCCTTGCGAGTTCACGATAACTATAATAGTTTCCATCACTGTATTTTCGCCATGAGCCTAAATTAACTTCGTAAATATTAACAGGTCTTTCGAGATAATTAATATTTTTAATGCTATTTATATACTCGCTGTCAGACCATTCAAATCCATTAAGGTCATATACCTTTGATGCATTATCAGGGCGAGTACACATATGAAAAGCATACGGGTCACTTTTAAAAACTGTAGTTCCATTATTTTTAGTGATAAAATATTTGTATGAGTCATAAGTCTTTGCGTTTACAGTTGCTTCCCATACACCACAACCGATATTCGTCATTTGAGTATTATTCGTATTCCAGTTATTAAAATCTCCTACCAGACTAATTCTTCTTGCATTCGGTGCCCAAACTCTGAATGTATATTTACTTCCATATTTATGGCAACCAAGCAAATTATAAATACTGCAACTATCTCCGTTTAAAAACTCAGATAACTGTTTTATCATACATACCTCTCTTATAAATTTGTTTTTAAATAAATCAAAGATTTAGGAATGTATCCAACCTGTGTTACAGTGTATTTTTCGATTAATTCCTTCATTTTGTTAAAAGAAGGCACATCAATATTGAAAGAAAATATTCTTTTGAGGTCTGCAGTTAAAACATAATGCATAGCATCTGTGATTGTTTGATTAATATTATTAAGTTTTGAGCAATTGCTGCAAAAACAAACACCTTCATCTGTTGAGAAATATGACAGTGCAGACGATGAGCCACACTGATCACAGCTCAATATATTTGGCATAAAACCGCATTCCTTCATAAGCCGTAGTTCAAAAACTGTTTTTATAAGCTCAAGATTTTCGTTGTTTTCAAGATAAAAAAGTGTGTTAAGCATCAATCTGAGAGTTTCATCTGCATCATCTTCTACAGTTACTGCACATACAAGCTCACTAAAATAAGCTGCATAAGAAAGCTTTTCATAATTATTACTAAGACTATAAAAATTGCAAATACTGTCAGCCGAGATAATATTGTACATACTTTTTCCTGATTTTAACAGAAATTTACTGTAACTGTACATTCCACAGCCTGATGCTATTTTACTTTTATAACTTCGTACACCTGAAGCACTGACTTGTATTTTTCCCTTGGAATCAGTTAAAACCGTCAGTATTTTGTTACCTTCTCCGTACTTTGTTTCTTTTATAATAAGACCGTTTACTGTAACATTTTTTTCGGTCATAATAATCATCAACCTTTGATTTAAATATACATAATATATAATTCTACATAAATCAAAAAAATCCTTTAAAATAAGCACTGTAAATAATTTCAAAAAGTAAAACAATAACCGCAAAAAATCCTTGTGTAAAAACAAGGATTTCTCGGATTATATTTCAGCAGCCAAAGCTTCAAGCTGAGCTGCACTTTCAGATGAAAGTGCAGACTTGATTGTAACATTAACTTCTGTATACTCAATATTCTTTGACTCTTCAAGCAGCTTTTTCATAATTTTAGTAGCTGTTGGTGCCCAAGAGCCATTTTCTATAAAACCAATTTTACGATTCTGGAAATTTCTCTCAGTAAGATTTTCAATAAATTCACGCATAAACGGGAATATATCGGTATTATATGTTGTTGTTGCAAGAACTATTCTACTGTAACGAAAAGCATCGCTTACAGCTTGTGACATATCGCATCGCGCAAGGTCACGAACCACAACAGAAACATTGCGTGCTTTAAGAAGCTTTTCAAGCTCAATTACAGCTTTCTTTGTGTTACCATATACAGATGTATATGCAATCAACACACCATCTGTTTCAGGTGTATAGCTTGACCATTTATTATATAAATCTATATAATAAGCAAGGTTTTCAGCTAAAACTGGTCCATGAAGAGGGCATATTCTTTCAATATCAAGATTTGCCACCTTTTTTAATAAGCTTTGTACCTGAACACCATATTTTCCTACGATACCGATATAATATCTGCGTGCAGAATCAACCCACTCCTCATCGCAGTCGAGAGCACCAAATTTACCAAAAGCATCAGCAGAAAAAATTGTTTTCGTACTGCTTTCATAGCTTACAATAACTTCAGGCCAGTGTACCATAGGTGCTGACAGAAAATTAAGCGTATGACTACCAAGCGAAAGTTTGTCACCTTCACCAACAATAATTCTTCTGTTTTCAAAATCTGTGCCAAAAAACTGTTTCATCATAACAAAAGACTGCTTTGCTGAAACAATTTTTGTGTTTTTGAATTTTTCGGTAAATGCAGCAATTCCAGCAGAATGATCAGGTTCCATATGATGAATAATAAGATAATCAGGTTCATTGTTGCCAAGAACATCTGATATTTTACCTATCCACTCATCTGCAAATCTGGAATCGACAGCATCTACTACTGCGGTCACATCATCGCAAATCAAATAAGAATTGTAAGACATACCGTTTTCAACCTGATACTGACCTTCAAACAAATCAATCAAGTGGTCATTAACACCAACATACTTGATTTTTTCGGTAACAAACATTTATTATTCCTCCGTAAACTGATCCTTGCCAACACCGCAGATAGGGCAAACCCAATCTTCAGGAACATCCTCCCACTTTGTGCCGGGTGCAATACCGTTATCGGGATCACCGATAGCCTCGTCATAAATATAACCACATACGTCACATACAAATTTCATAGTTTTTTCCTCCTTATAAGAATTATAATAATATTATTAACATAAATTTACTAACTATCCAATATAATAATCAAGTGCAAGCATTAAACAAAAACCAACGAGCAATGAAAACGTTGCACCGCGTTCTGAACCATGCGAATGTGTTTCAGGAATCATTTCGTCGCTTATTACATACAACATAGTACCACCTGCAAACGCAAGGGCAAATGGTAAAATTGCAGTAGAAACGCTAACTGCAAGATATCCCATAAAAGTACCAATAACCTCAATAATACCCGTAAGCATAGCAATAACTAATGTTCTGCCTCTGCTTACTCCTGAAGAAAGCATCGGTGCGATTATAACCATACCCTCCGGTATATTCTGTAAAGCAATACCACCTGCAATTGTTAAAGCCTCATAAGTGTTCCCTGTACCAAAACCAACACCAGCAGCAATTCCTTCGGGTAAATTATGGATTGCAATTGCCATAATAAACAACAAAACCTTGTTAAGCTGCTCAGTTTTATCAGGATGAGCTTCATCATCAACTCCTGAAAGCTTATGGAGATGAGGAATTATTTTGTCAATAACATTCAATATGATTGCACCACAAAATATCCCTACTACAGTTATCGGGAATTTACCATACTCAATAGAAGGCATAATCAGTCCGAAAACTGATGCACAAAGCATCACACCGGCAGCAAACGCAAGAACAATATCGCTGAATCTGTGAGAAATGCTTTTAAACGCAAAACCTATTGCAGCACCAACTACAGTAGCACCACCAACACCAAGTGCTGTTAAAAGTACAATTTCCATAGCTTACAGTGTCAATGAAGGTGCAGTATACACTCTGGCTTTTAACTCGCTGTTTAGCATATACAAGCCTTTTGCATCAGTACCAAAAAGCTCCATCTTTGTAATCATATCAGAAGCATTCTTTTCTTCTTCACACTGTTCTTTAACAAACCAATCTAAAAGTTGCATTGTTCTGAAATCATGATCATCAAAAGCTGCAGCATAAATATTGTTTATAAGTGAAGTAACAAGCTGTTCATGCTTTAATCCTGCAACAAGGGGATCCATATGCTCTTTTAGTTCACACTCAGGCTTTCTGATTGCATCAAAGGTAACCTTTTCGTCATTGTTCAGTAAATACTGATAGAAAAGCATTGCATGGTCACGTTCTTCCTGAGCCTGCACGCGATACCAGTTTTCAAATCCATCAAGACCTACCTGTGCATAATAATTAGAAAATTCAAGGTAAAGATAAGCAGAATAAAGCTCGTGATTAATCTGCTCATTGATTAATTTAGAAACATTTGGGTTCATTTGTCATTCTCCTTTCAGATGTTATAATTTATTATATCATATTTAATTTAAAACTTCAAGTGCGTTTTAAATAAATATTCAAATAATCTGAAAACCATTTTTCTTGACTTTAATATAATCATTTGTTATAATTTTCGCTGAGGAGATATGATATATGAATATTATAATAATTGGTATAGGAAAAATCGGTGAAAAGCTTACAGAGCTTTTAAGCCGCGAACAACAGCATAATATAACTGTTGTAGATACAAAAAGAGCTGTTCTTCAGGATGTGGTTAACAGCTATGATGTTATGGGTGTTACAGGTAATGGTGCAAGTATTGATACATTAAAAGAAGCGGGGATAACAGATGCAGATATTCTTATTGCTGTCACTGGGTCAGACGAAATCAATCTTCTTATGTGCCTTATTGCAAGAAAACTCAGTAAATGCAACACCATAGCACGTGTAAGAAATCCAGAATATACTAAAGAAGTTCAGTTGTTTAAGGAAGATTTAGGTCTTGCGATGATTATCAACCCCGAATATACTGCTGCGACAGCTATTGCAAGAACACTACGGTTTCCATCTGCTATACAAATTGATACCTTTGCTAAAGGCAGAGTCGAAATATTAAAGTTTAAAATTAATGAAAACTCCGTTCTTAATAATTTAAAACTTCTTGAAATGAATCAGAAGCTAAACACAAATGTCCTTGTCTGTGGTGTAGAACGTGGTGACGAAGTATTTATTCCTGGTGGTGAATTTGTTTTAAAAGCTGACGACCTTATCAGCATTGTTGCAACTATCGAAGATGCATCATTCTTTATTAAAAAAATCGGTATTAAGACTAACAAAGTAAAGGATACAACTATAGTGGGCGGCGGAACCACTGCTGTATATCTGGCAAACAGACTGATAAAAGCAGGAATCAGCGTAAAAATTATCGAAAACAATCCTGCCAGATGCGAAGCACTGTGCAGTATGGTGCCAAAAGCAGATATAATTAATGGTGATGGTACTGAAAACAGATTACTCCTTGAAGAAGGAATTGAAAATGCAGAATCATTCGTTGCACTAACCGGAATTGATGAAGAAAACATACTTTTATCACTATATGTTAAATCTAAAACTCAAGGTAAGATAATTACAAAAATCAACAGAATAGCTTATGAGGACGTTATAAGTCATCTTGGGCTTGATACAATTATTTATCCAAAGGATTTAGCTGCTGAAAACATAGTACGTTTTGTCCGTGCGAAAAACAATACAATTGGCAGCAATATAGAAACAATGCATTACATATTGGATGGTAAGGCTGAAGCTTTGGAGTTTCGTATAAAGGACAATAGCCCGGTTCTTAACAAAACAATTGAAAGTCTTCCGTTAAAACCAGGAATACTGATTGCCTGCATAACAAGAAGTGGACAGGTAATTACTCCGCGAGGCAAAGATACGATTTTAGCAGGAGATACAGTTATAGTTGTAACAACAAGTACAGGATTTTCTGACATAAGTGATATTCTTAAGTAGAGGTTAAAAAATGAATTATAGAATCATTCTTTATATTTTAGGTTGGGTTACAAATATCGAAGGGGCTTGTATGCTTCTTCCGCTTCTATGCTCATTTGTTTATGATGAACCAAAAAAGTGGGTATTTGCAGTATGTGCTTTAATTTGTATAATTATTGGTATACCATTAACTATAACCGGCAGAAAAAACAAATCAATGTTTGCAAAAGAAGGCCTTGTGTCTGTTGCATTAAGCTGGATTGTAATCAGTATATTAGGTGCATTACCATTTGTGCTTTCAGGTTCAATCACAAATTTTATTGATGCTCTATTTGAAACAGCATCTGGTTTTTCAACAACAGGAGCATCAATACTAAATGACGTTGAAATACTACCAAAATCAATTCTTTTCTGGAGAAGCTTTACACATTGGATAGGTGGTATGGGTGTTATTGTATTTCTTGTTGCAATTTTACCAAAAGCAAGTGGTACAAGTCTGCATCTTATAAAAGCAGAAAGCCCCGGGCATTCTGTAAGCAAATTAGTTCCAAAGGTAAAATCAACAGCAAAAATACTGTACACTATTTATCTTTCACTTTCAGTGCTAGAGATTGTATTGCTAAAACTTGGTGGTCTTGATACCTTTTCTTCCATCACCTTAACTTTTGGCACTGCAGGCACAGGTGGATTCTCTGTACTTAATTCAGGCATTGCTGCCTATTCATCTTACGTTCAGATAGTAATAACAGTATTTATGGTTATATTTGGCATAGACTTTACTTTTTATTATCTTTTGCTTATGCGTAAGATTAAAACTGCTTTCAAAATGGAAGAAGTCATTACGTATGTAAGTATAATTTTGATTTCAATTTTACTTATAACCATTAATATCAGAGCTATGTTTCCAACTGTAGGAGAAGCTATAAAGCACAGTGCTTTTCAGGTATCGTCGATTATTACAACAACTGGTTATTCTACTGTTGACTTTGACCTTTGGCCACAGTTTTCGAAAACAATACTGGTATTATTGATGTTTTGTGGTGCTTGCACAGGAAGCACCGGAGGTGGTATTAAGGTTTCAAGAATTACATTGCTTATTAAAAGCTTAATAAAAGAAATCAAGGTGCTTGCTCACCCCAAAAGCACAATAAAAGTGAAAATGAACGGAAAAATATTAGAGCATGAAACCTTACGTGGAATCAATGTGTTTTTTGTATCGTATATGCTTGTTTTTTCACTTGCATTTCTAATAATCAGTCTGGATAACCTTGATTTTGCGACTAATTTTACCGCTATTGTTGCAACATTGAGCAATATTGGTCCAGGACTTGGTTTGGTTGGTCCGACCTGCAATTTTTCTGTTTATTCCCCTCTCTCAACATTCGTACTTACACTTGTTATGTTGATTGGCAGGCTTGAAATATTCCCTATACTCGTGTTATTTTCAAAAAACACTTGGAATAAATAGTAAAGAGCTATATCAAAATGAATTCATTTTGATATAGCTCTTTTGGCTTATGGAAAACTGGTACGTAATGTACAAATTCTTTTCTTATAATGAAAGTTTAACAGTGCTTCCTCCGCTTTTTTCTTTTTTAACAATTACTTGTTTATCAATCATATTTCGTAATTCGTCAACGTGTGAGATAATTCCTATCAATCTGTTGCTTTGAGTAAGGCTGTAAAGTGCTTTCATAGCATGTGACAGTGTATCTTCGTCAAGTGAACCAAACCCCTCATCAACAAACATTGTATCAAGATGTATACCACCGGCAGACATTTGTATCTCTTCAGACATACCTAGAGCAAGAGACAAAGATGCGATAAAAGACTCTCCGCCGGAAAGTGTTTTAACGCTTCTTACGCTACCGTTATAATGGTCTGTTACGTCGAGTTCAAGTCCTGTCTGGCTCTTAAGATTCTCAGCAGTTACCCTTCTTTTTAAATCGTATTTGCCGTCTGTCATCCTCATAAGGTGTATATTTGCACGTCTTATAATCCTGTCAAAATAATTAATCTGGATATATGTTTCTAACGTTATTCTTTCTTTACCTGAAATCGCACCGTTTACTGTGTCAGACAACATTTTAACCCATGCCCATCTTTTATCGAGTTCAACAATGTCAGCAGACTTTTCAATTATGTTGTTCTTTATTGATTTGTTGCTAATTAGTCTAGAACTAACAATTTTAAGCCTTTCGTTAATTATTTGCTTTTCTTTTTGAAGTTCTTCTCGAGTGGTTTTAAGCAAAGATATATCAATAAATTCACTGTCGTCAACTAAAAACTTCAACTGCTTAATTTTTGAATTGATTTCAACTTTATCTTTTTCACATTTAGTATACTTTTCGAGCGCATCAGTAATTTCTTTCTGTAATCCATCAGCTTTGCTTATTAATATGCTGATTTCGTTGTTTGCAGCAGTTAAATCAGGATATTTTAGCTTATTTATCAGCAGATTTTGTTGTTTTAAAAGCTCTGTACATTTTGCTTCAAGTGCAGCTATCCTCTCTCTGTTTAAAGCAATGGTCTTTTCGAGGTTAGTAATTTCGTCCTTCTTGTTAATTAACAACTGCTCAAGCCTGTTTTTTTCGTCAATTTTATCATCTTCGGCTTTTAACTCAATATTGATTTTACTTAAAGCATTTAGATGCTTTTTAATTTCAACATCAATATCATCCGTTATTTTTAGGTCAACAAGCTTTTGGTTAATTGACTGTTCGAATGTAATTACAGTTCCTCTTAAAACTCCTGTTTCCTCACTAAGTTTATTTGCTTTATTCTGAAGATTTGAAGCATATTCTTCTGCCGTTTTAACTTCTGCTTCATCAGGAGAATCAATTGTTTTGCTTGCCTTACTTGGGTGAACAGTTGAGCCGCATACAGGGCATGGATTGCCCTCGCTTAAGCTTTCAGCCATAATTCCTGCTTGTTCATCATTAAATGCTTTTCGCAATTTATACGAGGCTTCTTTTGCTTTCTCAGCATTTTTAGCTGCATTTGAATATTCTTGCTTAGAATATTCATATTTAGTACGCAAAGCATCAAGCTTGTTATACTCATCTGCAATTGATTTAAGGCTCGATATTTTATCTTCAATCACTTGTTTATTATATAAAAGCTTTTCTTTATTTTCAACAGAATAATTTAATGACGCCAAAGTATTTTCTGCATTTTGCTTATCTACGTTCAAATTATTAATCATTTCAAATATTTCATTATTACTATTATTTGTTATGCTTAATAAATGTTCAGAATTATTAAACTCAGAAATTAATACTTCAAGCTCATTATACAACGGCAGTTCGGCTTCAATTTCTGTGATTTTCTTTCGGTATTCTTCAACTTTTATGTTCTTATTCTGCTGCTCGTTGTTAATACTTTCCAACTTTGTAAATTCAGCATCAATATTCGTTTTGGCTTTGTATGCTGCTATCAACTCTTCCTTAGCTTTATTCTGTTCGTTTGCTCGTGAAATCTCAGCAGTAATACGTTCGTTTTCACAATCAATTTTTAATAATTTTTCATCAAGAAGATTATGCTCAGAACTGTCAGCATCAATTAAACGGTCAATTAATTCCATTATGTCATTTGTCATCAACTCACCATTTTTTGCTTTAATTACTTCATCATAAAAAGGACTGTTATTACTGCAAACAATGCTGTTTGCAAAATGTTTCAAAATTAATTTAACAGCTTCGCGGTCTTTTTCAACTGAACTGAATTCCGCTTTCAATCGTTCTTGAAAGCACTTATAATTCTCTGTCTTGAATATATCACGAAAAATCGTTTGTCTATCTTTGGTATCAGCAAGCAAAAGCTTTAAAAAATCCCCCTGTGCAATCATCGCTATTTGTGAAAACTGCTTTCTGTCAACACACATAATTTCACGTATAGCTTTATCAACTTCGTTTTTCTTAGTCACAACACTTCCGTCAGGATACTTAAGCTCTGCATTAGCTTTTTCAGTTGTTACTCCATCGCCACGACTTTTCTTTCGCATATATTCAGGATTTCTTTTAACAACATAAATGTTTTCACCGTAACTGAACGTAAGTTCAACCTCTGTCGGAGTATAGTCATCAGCATATTTTGAGCGTAACATAGATACTTCTCTTATATCACCGCTGGGTTCACCATAAAGCGCATATGTTACAGCATCGAAGATTGTAGTTTTTCCTGCCCCTGTGTCACCTGTGATCAGGTACAAGCCGTTTTTGCCAATTTTGTCAAAATCAATAACTGTCTTTGATGCATATGGTCCAAAGGCTGAAATAACAAGCTTTAACGGTCTCATACTTTATCACCCCATATTTCTTCTAAAAGTGTTTTTGAAAGCTGATTTTGCTCTAACGACATTTCGCAACCATTTTGCATCTCAAAAAAATTGTTAAGCAGTTCATACGGAGTTTTGTTTTCCGTATATAATTCAGTGTTAATTTCAGCACTATGCTTTGTGCGTGAATTCTCATAATCAAGCTTTAAAATATTTGGATATATTGCTCTTAACCTTGCCATTGCATCTGGAACATCTTCCTCGTCAGTTAATACGATTCTTAAATAATCATTAACGTTGGTATTTTTATAATTAGCTCTTAAAGTCAGTTCATTATATGTTCCTTTGATTTCACGCATATCCCTTAATGGTATAAGTGGTATTGCTCTGATTTTAATATCTTGTTTACCTGAAATTTCTACAAGTGTAACTGACTTAATATGGTCTTTTTCTGAAAACGAGTATTTTAAAGGTGTTCCACAATATCTGACAGATTCTCTTGATATATGCTGCGGTCCGTGAATGTGACCTAATGCAACATAATCAAATTTGTCAAATGCAGTAACATCAATATTATCAGTACCACCAACCGATATTTCTTCCGAATCAGAACGCTTTGCACCGGTAACAAATTGATGTGTAACAAGAATATTTACTTTGTTTTCATTAAGGTTCATATTTGAAATTGCCACATTAATCGCATCTGTGTATGTGCTAATATCCTCATCAGCATAAAACTGCCTAACATTTGCAGGTTTAATAAACGGGAGCATATAGATATTTACACCATCAACTTCAATCGGTTTAACGTGCCCGTTGTAGACAGGGGAAACATACACATTACTTGTTATCAATAGCCTTCCTCCAAACGCAAGCCGTTCAGGTGAATCATGGTTTCCGCTTATAATAAATACTTTTACCAAGCGTTCTGAAAGTGTTACAAGAAAGCTGTCGAAAAGCTTCACAGCTTCGGCAGTAGGTATCGGCTTGTCATAAACATCACCGGCAATAATTACTGCATCAGGATTTTCATTATCAATTATTTTGATTATCTCATTAAATATATACTTTTGGTCATCTAAAAGCGAAACTTCGTTAATACGCTTACCAATATGTAAATCTGATAAATG
>JAZNGX010000171.1:0-9446 GCA_045576675.1 Clostridia bacterium
AATCGTTGAAAAAATTACCAAGAAACCGTTTCTTAAATTTTTGCAGGAACGTTTTCTTGACGATATCGGTTTTTCAAAGGATGCATATTGTATTAAAGCACCGGGGGGATATTCCTTTGGTGATTCAGGTGTTATGTGCTCCGCAAGAGATTTGCTTACATTTGCTAGATTTGTAATGAACAGGGGCGTATGGAATGGTAAGCGTTATATGAACAGTGATTATCTCACGCAGGCAGTTACGAAACAGGTAGACAATAATATATCCGGGTTTACGAATTATGACAATTGCGGATACGGCTATCAGGTATGGATAACTTCACAAATAAATGACAGATTTTCATTCTATGGAATGGGCGGTCAGTTTGCTATATGTGACCCTGTTAAAGATTTGATATTTGTAATTAATGCCGATAATCAGGGAAATGCAAGTGCTAATCAAATGCTTCATTATGCTGTTTTTTATCATATTTTTGATGTTATAGCAGATGAAAAGCTGCCTGAAAATACAGTTGCGTATAATGAACTTATGGAATATACAAAATCGAGAAAGCTGTTTGCATTATCAGGAAGTACAAAAAGCGATTATTTAAGTATAATCAATGGTGTTACTTTTATGCTTGAAAAAAACCCTATGAATATTGAAAAATTAAGATTTGAATTTGAATCAGACACTAAAGGTGTTTTGGTTTATAAAAACCTCACAGGTGAGAAAAAGTTGCATTTTGGCGTTGGGTACAATGAGTTTTGCAAGTTCCCGCAAGAGGGGTATTCTGATTTGATTGCTACGGTTCCTGAAAACAGTTTTTATTATGATTGTGCCTGCTCTGCAGTGTGGGCTGAACCCCAAAAGCTCATTTTAAAGGTACAGATAATTGATAAATATTTTGGCAATGCTACTTTTGTTTTCAGTTTTAAGGACGATGAAATAACGGTTAGTATGCGGAAATTTGCTGAAGCTTTTCTTGATGAATACAATGGAAATGCTATAGGTAAAAGGATGTAAAAGAATTGGATGTAGTAAATAAGTTGCTTACTACATCCAATTTTTATGATATATCGGTTTTCTTATACTTTCCGGGTGACATTCCGGTGACTCTGCCAAATGCGCGGATAAAGCTTGAATAATCTTCAAATCCGCAAAGTGCGGCGGTTTCGGAAACAGTTTTACCTTTTTTTAAAAGCTGCTTTGCTTTTGTTATCCTGCGTGAAGTGATATATTTTTTTACAGTTGTTCCAAGGTGCTTTTTGAAAATTGAACACAACTCATTTTGTGAAATAAAAATATTTTTTGCGATAATTTCAAGCGTCAGCTCTTTGTGATAATTTTCGTTGATGAAATTCAGTGCCTTAACTAAATTCTGATTCTCGTATTTAACTGTGTATGTATAGTCTTTATTGCTGTCAAGAAACATTTCGTTAAGCATCAACAATATTTTTGTTGCTGTCATTTCTTTTATGATTTCATCACCAAAATCGTTTTGTTCATCTAGTTTTTCAAATAAATCTGTAAGCGTTTGACGTTGTTCTTTTGTCGTTGATATTTTGTGTGAAATATTTTCATTTCGTAAAAAAAAGCAACGTGATAAGTCGGTGACTGAGCTTGATATTTTGTGTAGAAAATCATGGTTAATCTGTAGCACGTATCTTTCAAAGGTTTTTGAAAGATCAGATGTTATTTTGTGATTTTCAAATTGATTTAAAATAAAAATATCGCCGTCATTAACGTCGTAAATTCTTTCATTGATGAAAAAGGTTTTACCGCCTGAAATACAAAATAATACTTCACAGCAGTTGTGAATGTGAATATTCATATTGGCATCATGCTTTGTTGAGTAAAAGCATCCGAACAAACCACTTGTGTCTGCAAAGCTTATTGCTTCGTGGCATTTTTGAAACATTACTTTCATTTTTTTCACCTCTTTATTTATTGTAACATTATATTGTGTAAAATGCAATGTTTTAGTTATAATTTGCAAAGAATTTGCATTTTTTATATATTATAATATAGTTATAAGGGGGGATAGAATGATAGTATTGAAAATTTGCGATAAAAACGGAGAAGTTAAAGCTCAATACAGTGGTGAGAATATTTGTACATTGTATGATAATGCTTATGAACCTGGCGACAGAGCAGAGGTTGTTTGCAGTGAAAGCTTTTTAAAGGTTTCTTTTGATGAATCTCAAAAAGAAAGCGTTGTATACATACCTGAAAAGAAATTTGTTTACGAGTTTCCATACGGCGATGCACTTGATGCATACAATAAAGATTCGTGGGAAGCTGAAAGCCACAAAATTATACTTGAAGAGGTAGACGGATATCAGAAAAGAAACATTGCTTTAAACAGCATAGATAAGCCAGAAGGTAAATATATTTATCCTCACGCACATGCTAACCTTGTTACAAGAAACGCCCCGTGCTTTGAAGCAAAAAACGCAATTGACGGAGTTATACGTAACGAATCTCATGGCAACTGGCCGTTTCACTCGTGGGCAGCTGGTGCAAGAGAGGATATGATATATACAATTGATTTTGGTTGCCCTGTTTTAATAGATAGTGTTACATTTTATTTAAGAGCTGATTTTCCGCATGATACGTATTGGAAGTCACTTGATATAAAGTTTGATGATGACAGTGTTGTTACTGCGGAGTTTGAAAAAACTGCTGATGGACAAACTGTAATACTTAAAGAACCAAAAACCACAAAAACAGTAACTTTAATTAACTTTAAACAAGCTGTAGTGCCGTTATCCTGGGCTGCATTGTCTCAGGTTGAAATAACAGGAAATTATATTAAGGAGGAACATAAAACGATGGAAGTAAGAAGTGCATCAAATCCAAAAGACGTAAAGCTTTACACAACAGACAGATTAAGAGAAGAGTTCCATATTGCAGGACTTTTCACAATTGACAATTTTAAGATGGTTTACAGCCATATAGACCGCATTATCACTGCCGGTTTTATGCCTGTATTCCAGGAATTGAAGCTTGAAGCAGGAAAAGAGCTTGCTGCTGAATATTTCTTACAGCGCCGAGAAATGGGTTGTATCAATATCGGTGGTAAGGGTATTATCACAGTTGATGGTAAGGAATATGTTATGAATCCGCGTGATGGTATGTATATTGGTATGGGTAATAAGGATATTACATTTAAAAGCTGTGATTCAAATGATCCTGCAAAATTCTATGTGTCATCATGTCCTGCACATAAAGAGTATCCAACTGTACATATTGATATTACAAAGGCTAAAAAGGTTCCGTGCGGCAGTGTTGAAGACTGCAACAAACGTGTAATCAATCAGTATATTCATCCTGAAGTAATGCAAAGCTGTCAGCTTGCTATGGGACTTACACAGTTAGAACCAGGTTCAAACTGGAACACTATGCCCAGTCATACTCACGACAGACGTATGGAAGTATATTTATATCTTGATATGGGAGAGAATGACGCAGTATTCCATATGATGGGTGAACCAAAGGAAACACGCCACATTGTTATGCACAATGAAGAAGCCGTTATTTCACCAAGCTGGTCAATTCACTCAGGTGTTGGTACAAAGAATTACTCATTTATATGGGCAATGTGTGGCGAGAATCAGGAATTTACTGATATGGACCACATCGAAACTAAAGAATTAAGATAATTGGAGGGTTTAATATGTACGGTAAAACTTCTTGGGTTATACCTGACGGATACACTGCAAGTACAAAAAGTGACACGTTTAACAGCCACGAGTCTGTATGTGTATTAAATCTTACCGACGAGGTTGCACAGATTAAGTTTACTGCATATTTTGAGGATAGAGAACCACTTACGGGTTTAACAGCAACATGTGATGCAAGACGTGCAAAGCATATCAGAATGGACAGTCTTAAAAATGCTGACGGTGCAGCTATACCGTTCGATGTGCCATATGCTATTCTTGTTGAAAGCAGTGTACCTGTAATATGTCAGTACAGCAGAATGGATGTTACACAACCTAATATGACTCTTATGACAACCATACCATATTGATTGGAGGATAATCAGATGTTTAGTTTAAAAGGTAAAATCGCACTTGTAACGGGTGCTTCATATGGCATTGGCTATGCAATTGCAAAAGGACTTGCAAATGCCGGTGCAACAGTTGTATTTAACGATATTAACCAAGAGCTTGTTGATAAAGGTATTGCTGCTTATAAAGCTGATGGTATCGACGTAAAAGGCTATGTATGTGACGTAACAGATGAGGAAGCAGTTAACGCTTTGGTTGCAAAAATTGAAGCCGAAGTTGGCGTTATTGATATTTTGGTAAATAATGCAGGAATTATCAAAAGAATTCCAATGCACGAAATGTCTGCGGCAGAATTCAGACAGGTTATTGATGTTGACCTTAATGCACCGTTTATCTGTTCAAAAGCAGTTATACCTGCAATGATTAAAAAGGGTGGCGGAAAAATTATCAATATCTGTTCAATGATGAGTGAGCTTGGCCGCGAAACTGTTTCGGCTTATGCAGCTGCAAAGGGTGGCTTGAAGATGCTTACTCGTAATATCTGTTCAGAATATGGTGAATTTAATATTCAGTGTAATGGTATCGGACCAGGTTATATTGCAACTCCGCAAACTGCACCCTTAAGAGAGCCTCAGGCTGATGGTTCAAAGCATCCGTTTGACAGCTTTATTTGTGCAAAAACCCCTGCCGGCAGATGGCTTGACCCTGAAGAGCTTGTTGGACCTGCAGTGTTCCTTGCAAGTGATGCTTCAAATGCAGTTAATGGTCATATTCTTTATGTTGATGGTGGTATTTTAGCTTACATTGGTAAACAGCCTAAATAATTGTTTTTTTAAACGCTGAGTGATAATTTGTCCTCAGCGTTTTTTCTTGACATCCTATGACAAAGAATATATAATATATTTCAAAAAAGGGTGATGTTTTATGTTTGGTGCATTTTTTTATGATGTTTTTGTTGCACATAATAACAGTGAGTTTGACCGGTACGATACAATGATGGAAAAGCTTGCTACTGCGGGCTTTGAATACTTTGATACTGACATTAGTATTTATGAGCGTTTTGATATTGATGAATATAATAATTTGTTAAAAAATAGTGGTTTAAGAACAAAAAATTGCTACAAGCTTACTGATGTTGACTATAAAAAGACAAATATTAAAGAAGCTTATCATGATGATATTCTTAAAACCTTAGAGCTATGTAAAAAGCTTGAATCGCAGATGTATATGCCTGTACCACGACCTGTAGGAAAGATTGCAGACTTAGCTGACAGAGATTACTGTCTTAAATCCATAACTGAGTATTTTAATACAGTAGTCGAGCTTGCAAAATCATATAATATAATGATTACAACAGAAAACTTTTCAAATCCTGATTTTCCATATACATATATTAGCGACTTAAAGTATATATTCAGTCAGATTAGTGATATTGGATATGTGCTTGACAGTGGAAATTTCTGGTTTACAGATGGTGACCCGATAAAAGCCTTTGAGGAATTTTCTGATAATATCGTTCACGTCCATTTTAAAGACTGGAATCCAAATCCAAATGGTTTTTGCACTGTTAACGGAAAAACCTGCGATGGAGTTGCTTTGGGTGACGGAATTATGCCTATAAAGGAACTTTCACATATGCTTGACGGTATTGGGTATAATGCAGGAAGAACTGTTGAAACAAATGATAATAAGGACATTATAAAGAAAATTTTTAAATCTATAAGCTATTTAAAGCAGATATAATAATTAATGCCAAGACGTTTTGCCTTGGCATTAATTATTATAAAAAGCATTCAACTATTAGCACAACTGCAACTGCAGAAAATGCAACTGTTAGCAAGCCTTTATTTTTGTATGAGAGTAAAAGAGCTATAACAGTTCCGAAAAGTGCCGATATAAAGCTTGAGGTTGAATAAAAAATCGCAGGGAATATCATTGCAGAAAGAACCCCATATGGCATATATGTAAGAAACGATTGTATAAAAACATTTTTAATTTTTGTTCTTATAAGTGCAAGAGGTAAAACCCTTGGCAGGTATGTTACAAGTGCCATTACAATTATGGAAATTATTAAATACTTACTGTTCATTCTGCACCTCCGTAACCGGATACTTAATCGCTGCAAAGGCAGAGGAGCCTATGCCGCAGATTATAATTACCCAACCACTGCTTATGCTTTTAAGAACAGGTGCAAAGTAGAAAATGAAGCTTGCTGCAGCTGCTATAAGTATTGTATAAGTGACAGGTTTTGAATTTTTGCCTGCAGGAATAATTATTGCCAAAAACATTGCATAAAGTGAAATACCAAATGCAGAAGAAAGTGCTGCTGGCACAATACTTCCTGCAAAGGTTCCAATAACAGTTCCACCAACCCAGCCTGAAAAAGCACACAAAATCATTCCAAGCATATACAAGAAATTTAGCGGAAGCTTTTGACCCATAGCAACAGCGTAAACTTCATCTGTGTTGCCAAAGGCAATAATATATCGTTGCCACTGCTTTATTTCTGATGGCAGTCTTTGCGATAATGAAACTGACATAAGAAAATAACGTGCATTAATTATAAGTATCGCACAAGCAATTTCAATATATGAAGCCATAGCAGAAAGAAGGTCAAGCCCTGCAAACTGCCCTGTGCCTGATAGATTTGTAATTGAAATTATCGGAGGTGCCCAAAGCGGCATACCCTTTTGAACTGCAAGCACACCAAATGCAATCGCAACTGATACATATCCAAGGCATATCGGCAGTCCGTCGATAAAGCCTTGTTTCATCGTTAGTTTTTCTTTCAATTTATTCACCTGTTAAATCATATTTTTTCAAATGTTTAAAGTATCTTACAAATGTTGTTAAGCTGAATTTCGTTTTGTTTTTAATTCTTTTAAAACTGTTTTTGCCGATGTTTATAACAAAGAAAAACGGCTTTCTGAATATTTTTGCTATCAGCTTTATAGGAACAAGTATGATTTTTAATATAAACAATAATATTTTTTTGACAATTGTTATTATAAATATAGCAATATAAATTACAATACGGCTTATTGTCAGAAAGTATAACAACGCCCCAACGCTAATTGAAGCAAACATATACCATCTTAAGGCACCGTAGTTTATAATTAATGCACAATAACAAACGATACCAAGGGTGATAATCCAGAAAACAATATCTTCAATTAAAGTCGCAATATTGCCTGCAGGGATAATTCGTCTTATTATTCTGAATAAATCAAAAAGTATACCAATAAAAGCACCGCATAAGATACAACATAAAAATATAAACGACTGGTCTGCGGCTGAAATTGACATCACATCACCTACTTGAACATCTTTGCCCAGAAGCTGCCTTTTGATTTTCCGTTGCAACCATCGTCAAACCTGCAACTGTCAAATTCGCCTTCTATTATAAGCTCACCTGTGTCAACATTCAGCTTGTTTATGTGAAAATCATGCCCGCTTAACAGTAATGTACCCATTGATGTGTATAGTGTAATATTGTCTTCATCAAAGCTGTCAACATCTTCAACACCTGATATACTGATTTTTTTTCTGCTTTCGATTATTATATTGCAAAGCTTTTCTTTATTATCGTATTTGCTTTCCATATACATCAGCCTTTCATATTTGGTATTAAATTATATGAAAGGTTGTTTTATTATATTACTTTAATTAAGTAACGCTTTGTCTACGCTGAAATAGAAAGAGTTTTCACCTATAAATTCAGTGATGCCCGCTTTTGTTAACACATCATAAACATTATCATTTACGCCACAGAACAAGATATTAACGCCTTTTTCTTTAAGTGCTTTGCACATTTCATATATAACTTGTGCACCTGAAACATCAACAGTTGTAACTGCTCTCATTGAAAGAATCAGCTCGTTACAGCTTTCAAGAGAATCAAATGCTGAGCGAAAGTCTGCTGATGTTCCATAAAATACAGGACCTGTAACATATGCAACAACCGAATTTTTGTGTGTTGCTTCAACATTTGCATCAGATTGATGCATTTTATCATTTGTTACCTTTGAGAATGTAACTGTAAGCTTGCTTGAACGACCAAGATATATAAATGCGGCAACAACAACACCAACTGCTATTGCAATTGTTAAGTCAAAAACAACAGTGCAAACCATTGTTAAAAGAAATTTCAGAATTGAGGCTTTAAAGTTGTTTTTAAATATGTATTTAATGCTTGACCATTCGTTCATTCGCCAAGCTGTAACCATAAGTACTCCGGCAAGTGCTGATAGAGGAAGCTTTGCCATAATGCCACCAAGAACGAACATTGAAATTAACAGACCCAATGCGTGAATAACACCTGTAAGTCTTGTTTCACATCCGGATTTTATTGCAACGCTTGTACGTGCGATAGCTGCAGTTGCGGGAACACCGCCGAAGAATGGGATAATAATATTACCGATACCCTGTGCAACAAGCTCACGGTCAGCATCAAATGGTTGATTTTTCATTCTTGCAGCACTCGCTCCGCACAAAAGACTTTCAATCATTGCAAGAAGTGCAATTGTAAATCCGGGAGTAATAAGTCCCTTTAATGTTCCTAAATCCAAAGCAGAAAGAGAAAGTCGTTGCTCCGGTAATAAGGTTTTTGGTATTTCGCCAACAACAGCAACATCAAATTTAAATATCAGGCTTACTATTGTTGCTACAATAATACCAATTAATGATGAGGGAACGATTGCATTAAGCTTTTTCGGCCATAGTATCATTATCAGAACAACTATTACACCGATTATAACTGATTGGATATCAGGAGTAAAGCCAAGCTCTCCATATGACAATAGCTTTTGAACAGCTGTTTCACCTGCTGAGGTTGTACCAAAAAAGTTGTCAATCTGACCTAAAGCTATAACAATTGCAATACCCGAAGTAAAGCCTGTTACAACAGGCATTGGAATAAAGCTTATCAGTTTACCAAGCTTTAATATACCAAAAACCAACAGAATAATTCCGGCAATTAAGCTTGCAATGAAAACACCCTGCATCTGATATTTTATTACAACAGTTATAAGAATAGCGGTCATCGCACCGGTAGGACCTGAAATCTGGAATGCAGCACCTGAAAACAAGCTGATTATTATACCCGAGATGATTGCAGTAATCAATCCTGCGGCAGCGTCCGCACCTGATGACACACCAAATGCAAGTGCGAGAGGAAGAGCAACGGCAGTAACTGTTATACCTGCCATTAAATCTTTTGAAAATCTTTTTGCATTGTAACCTGAAAACTCTGCTTTTAAGTCATTGATAAATTTTTTAATCATTTTAACTCTTCTTTCAAATTTATTTTACCGACAAATTATAACATATTTTTTTTAATATGTCACTACCACGTTTTTATTTTGTAAAAAATGTGTAAATTAACCTTTACATAAGACTTAAGTTTTGTTATAATTATATGTTGGAAAGGCGGTTTGGTTATGAAACTTTTAACT
>JAZNGX010000172.1:0-10154 GCA_045576675.1 Clostridia bacterium
AAGCGGTCTTAGGAAGACAATGTCATAAATCAACTCCTTGGCTCACAGAACGACATGGCTACGATCCGACTTATGAATATATTTCCCGGTGGAAAAGGACTTAATCAATCCATAGCTGCAGCAAGGGCAGGTGCTAATGTATACCATGCAGGATGCATAGGCAACGATGGCGATTTGCTATATAATCTGCTTGATGAAACAGGGGTGGATTTGAAATATTTAAATAAGCTTGACAGCAAAAACGGTCATGCTATAATACAAGTTGATAGTAAAGGCGAAAACAGCATATTTGTGTACAAAGGTACAAATGGAATGATAACAGAGGAGTTTGTAGATTTTGTATTAAAAGATTTTGGCGAAAATGATATACTTATGCTGCAAAATGAAATTAATAATTTATTCTATATTATTGATAAAGCTTATGAGAAAAGAATTAAAATCGTTTTAAATCCTTCACCGTTTTGTGATGAATTAAAAACAATTGATTTAAATAAAATTTATTGTCTTATATTAAATGAGGTTGAGGCTAAGGAATTTACCGGTGCTTTGGAACCTGCTGAAATCATTTCTTATATGTCAGAAAAATATCCGAAGGTTAACGTTGTGCTTACTTTGGGTAAAAACGGTTGTATGTGCTTTAATGGCAAAACAGTAGTTAAACAATCGGCTTATCTTGTAGATGCGGTTGACACCACTGCTGCAGGTGATACTTTTACAGGTTATTATGTTTCTATGATAGCGGCTGGTGAGGATAATGCCAAGGCGTTAAAGTTTGCTTCAGCGGCATCCGGAATATCTGTTTCAAGAATGGGTGCAGCACCCTCCATTCCTACTATGGATGAGGTCGTAAGTAAGATTGAAACAATGCAGGAAAATAATATATAAGTGAGGTTATAATGATGACAAGCGAACAAAGAATAAAAAATTTAGAAGTGCCTTTAACGAAGGTGGATGTTATTCTTGATACTGATGCTTATAATGAAATTGATGATCAATTTGCTATAGCATATATGCTTCGTTCGGATGACAGAATTAACACAAAGGCTTTATATGCTGCTCCTTTTTTTAATAGTAATTCGACAGACCCTGCAAACGGAATGGAAAAAAGCTATGATGAAATATATAAGCTTTTGAAAATGATGAATGTAAAAAAAGATGTTTTTAAAGGTTCAAATAATTATCTTCCTGATGAAAACACACCTGTTATGTCAGATGCTGCACGTGATTTGGCAGAAAGAGCAGAGGCATATTCTGCTGAAAACCCGTTGTATGTTGTTGCAATCGGTGCAATAACTAATATCGCATCAGCTATTTTGATAAATCCGAAAATCGTTGAAAATATTGTAGTAATATGGCTTGGCGGACATGGCTTTCATTTTGAACACACAAAGGAGTTTAATTTAAGACAGGATATTGCTGCTGCAAGAGTTGTTATGAAAAGCGGCGTTCCATTTGTGCAGTTGCCGTGTGGCGGTGTCGTAAGCGAATTCAGAATATCAAAGCCTGAGCTTGAATATTGGCTGTTGAACAAAAACCCTCTTGCTACTTATTTGGCTGAAAATACAATTGAGGCAGCTGAACAATATGCTAAGGATAAACCCTGGACACGTGTGATTTGGGATGTGACGGCTGTTGCGTGGCTTTTGAATGATAACGAAAGGTTTTTAAAAACAAGAATATGTAAAGCGCATCTTCCGGCATATGACGGAACATATGAACAAAGTACAATTGATACAGATATAAGATATACATATTATATAAATCGTGATGGTCTTATGAACGATTTAATACAAAAGCTTTTAAAATAATTAAATATAAAAATATAAAAAATGGAGGTTTTAATTATGAAAAGAGAAGTTTATGAAAAACAGGTAAAAACAGCTTTGGAGTATTACGAAAAAGCAGGTATCATTTTAAGTGATGCTGAAAAGAAGAAAATCGAGGTTGCTGACTTTGGACTTGATATGGTTGAAAAGATAGGCTTAGAGCTTTTGACCTATATAAACACAGAAAGAGTATGTGCAAAAGAAATGATACTTCTTCCGGGGCAGACATGTCCTGAGCATATGCACGTTAAAACAGACGGCAAAGAGGGTAAAGAAGAAACTTTTCGTTGCCGTTATGGTAAAGTATATTTGTATGTAACAGGAGAAGGTAAAAAGGAGGATATACAAGGAAATATTCCTGAAACTGATGTTACAGTGTTCCATGAGGTTATACTGAACCCGGGCGAACAGTATACAATTATGCCTGAAACATTACATTGGTTTCAAGCAGGAGAAAATGGTGCGGTTGTTTCAGAATTTTCAACAAAAAGCACTGATGAAACAGATGTTTTTACAGATAAAAAAATTATAAGAGCGCCAAAAATAGAAGAATAAGACAAATAGTAAAGCAAGTGTTAATCAGCTCATATTACACTTGCTTTATTGGAATATTATATATAATTGATTATACTGATAAATAAACCACCTGCTATGTTGAAGTGTATAGGTGTAAATTAAAAAAGTTAATTGTAAATAGTTTAAGTTTAAATGGTGCCGATTTTGGCACCAATACTGACACTGATAAAATTTGTTAGAAACAGCCAAAAAACTATTGCATCTATTATGTACGTGAAAGCCAGAAAAAGGGGATGTAAATTAATCCCCTTCTCTGCTTTTGCCTATAGCTTTTATTGCAGTATGATTTGTTTCCACATACAAAGGTTTCTGCAATAAACAATGGTTTTTAGTGCCGCTTTGTTATCTACACTTTCCCGTGCTTTTCTTTGTATTTTCCTGGTGAAACTCCCATAATATTTTTAAAAACCTTTGTAAAATAACTTTGGTCTTCATATCCGACAAGGTTTGCAACATCAACTATTGAAAGCGAGCTGTCCAGTAAAAGTGCTGTGCTTTTTTCAATTCGAGTTTTATTGATATATTCTGATAAAGTAATACTCATTTCTTCTTTAAATATTTTACTTACATACATTTTGCTCAAATAAACATGCTCTGAAATATCGGTAAGCGTGATTTTATGCATATAATTATTTTTTATATATGCTGTGATTTTGTATATAACATCAGCGTGTTTAACAGTATTGAATTCAAAAACGTAGTTTACAAATCTGCTGATTATATCTGATAACCATACACTTAATTTTTCTAAGGAATTAAAGCTTTCTATTTCTGCTATATAATTTGTGTTCTGATTTAAAATCTGATGTATATCTGCTCCGGCATCTATTGCAGACCTGGATAAAAGAGAAATAAGCTCAATTACCCTTGACTTGATTATTTTAAGGTCACCATTTGAGTAAAAGAATATCTGACCTAAAAGCTTATTTAAAAGCTCTCTTGCTTGCTTATTATCGCGTTCAACAATTGATTTTTGCAAATCCTTTTCAAGCCCTAATGGATAGTTGGGAGTAGAAGGCAGAACTGCAAGCTCTTTATATATAGTATTTAAAAAATCTTCTGTAGAGTCGTTTGGTGTGTTTTTACTAAAAAGTGGTGAAAAAACTGCAGAAATCAGATTGGTTATATCATTAACTTTTTTTGTTGAATAGTTTGGCAAGGCCGGGGCATCGTTAAAATCTTCAAGCTCGCCCATAAGTATAGGTCCTGTTATTATGCCTGTACGCAAGCTTCCTTGTTCATCAAAAATTGGTACAGCAATAAATATATATCCGCATGGGCAGTAATATATGTATTTGTTATCCCATCGTACAGATTCATAACACCCATATAAATGAGTGTTTAGAAAATCACATTTAGAGGGACAATTGACACAATATACAGAGGATAAATCACGAAAACTTTTTGATGTTATATCAAACAAATTGCAATCAACATCAAATGCAGAACTAATGTGTTTTTGATATTTTTCAATCAGTTTATCCATATGTATGTCCCTCCTTAACTATATATAGAATACAATCTTTGGTATGCTCAGTATAGTAAAATATTATTAATTTTTGTATTTTTTTGTTTTGTTAGAATTGATATATTGAATTTAATACTATTATTTGATACACTTAACATAGAGGTGTGTATATGTTTAAAATAACTGTGAAAATTGATGCTGTGGAAAAGTCCAAAATGTTCGATGAACCAATTTTGTTATCCGAGGCATTAGAACAGCTTGGTGTTATGCAACATAAACCATGCGGAGGCAAAGGTGTTTGCCAAAAATGCAAGGTGATTGCAAATTTACAAGAAGTATTGGCTTGTCAGACATACATAAGCGAGAATACTTACGTTAATTATAACACAAATGAAGATGACATACAAGGGTTGACGGAAGGATTTATGTCTTCGTTTTCAAAAAATCCTTTAACAGATAACGGATATGGTATAGCTGTCGATATAGGAACAACCACCATAGCAGGACATATATATAAGTTCCCTCAATGTGAAAAAATAAAAGAAGCTGCCGTTCCAAATACGCAAGCAGTTTATGGCGCAGATGTTATATCGCGTATAGAATTTTCAAATAACGGAGGAATAAAAAAGCTTCAGAACTGTGTTATAGAACAAATTGAAAAAATCAAACAGGGGATAGCTGTTGAAAAGTGCGTAATAACGGGGAACACAACTATGCTTCATTTGCTGACAGCCAATGACCCGTCAGGAATAGCAGTTGCCCCATTTGAGCCCAAAACTTTATTTGGTGAGTGGCAGGATAATATTTATTTGCCTAAATGCATATCAGCTTACGTAGGTGCTGATATGACATGTGCTATTTTATCAAGTGGTATATTAAATGATAAAACGTCATTTTTGGTCGATATAGGTACAAACGGAGAAATGGCGTTGTGGCATAATGGCAGCCTTATATGCTGCTCTACTGCGGCAGGCCCTGCACTTGAGGGTGGCGGAATATCGCAAGGTTCACTTGCCGTAAAGGGTGCAATCAATGAAGTGTATATTGAAAATGGTGAGATTAAATATAATACAATTGATAATGCCAAGCCGACAGGAATATGCGGAACAGGTATTATAGACGCAATCGCTTGTATGAAAAAATCAGGTATAATAGACGAAAGCGGATATCTTGAAGAAGATTTTGAGATAGGTAACAGCGGAATTTATATTACAGCTAAAGATGTACGTCAGGTACAGCTTGCAAAAGCGGCTATACGTGCAGGGATAGACACACTAATATATGAATGTGATATAAATTATGATGAAATAGACAGATTTTGCATTGCAGGAGGCTTTGGCAGCTTTATTAATATAGAAAGTGCATGCGAAATAGGGCTGATACCGAGTGAAGTTTCCCGAAAAGCTATTGCCATCGGAAATGCTGCTCTTAGCGGTGCCGCCATGATTTTGCAAAGTTTTGATTGTTTGAGAGAATCTGAAAAAATCGCAAGCATCGCTGAAGTTGTAGAATTATCCACTAATTCATATTTCATAGATAAATATATGGAAAATATGTTTGTTTAAAAAGGAAGTATATTATGAAAAAATTATGTGAAATGATTATGTCACTTGGTTTTAACAACGTAAAAGAAATATCAACGGAAGAATTGCCTTTTCAACCATCTCTTATTGAGCTTTGTGAAATGAATACCTGCGGTAATTATGGCAGAAACTACAAATGCCCACCGCTTGTAGGGAAAACAGAAGACCTTATACAAGAGGCGAAGAGTTATAAAAAGGCTTTGGTATTTCAAAAAATATATTCAATAGAAGATTCTTTTGATATAGAAGGAATGGGTTTAGCAAAAGATGATTTTGGTAAATGTGTTCAGCAGGTAAATAATTTCTGTAAAGAAAATATAGATACATACTTGGTTTTAGGAGCAGGCGGCTGCACGTTATGCAAAACGTGCGGTGTTATAACAAATGAACCGTGCAGATATCCAAACGACGCTATTGCTTCATTGGAAAGCTATGGTTTATTTGTTTCCGAGCTTGCATCGGTTTGTGGTATGAAATATATAAACGGAGTTAATACTGTAACATATTTTGGTGCAGTGTTGTATAACTGAACAAAACGCCGATTTTTATGTCGGCGTTTTGTTATATGATTATTTTTCTGAATAGAATTCATTTACTGCTTCAAAAAAGGCATTGATGTTATCCCAGCTTGCAGTGGGTGGAATATCACAGCCTGACGAAATTACAAAGTTTGGATAACTGCAGCATTCACTCATTATGCGTTTTGTTTCCTGTTTCATAGATTCGACAGTACCGCCTTTAAATTGTTCTGATGGGCTTACGTTACCCATAGCAACTATGTCTTTTGGAATATGCGAAAGCATTTCGCTCATGCTTATTGCATCACCAAAATGATAAGCTGCTGAGCCTGTTTCAAGAATAGAATCAATCATCTGGATAGTATTGTTGCCACAATTGTGATATATTAAAATAAAATTATCATCCTGAATAGCATCTACAATTCTTTTTACATATGTTGAAGAAAATGTTTCAGCAAGCTCGGGTGACAACATGCCCGCCAAAGGTTCTGCCATAACAACTCCGTTTGCACCGACATTTTTGTATGCATTGATATAATTAATCAGAAATTCTGTTACCTTATCAAGAATAGTATGGACCATATCAGGCTCTGTATAACAGTTTATCATAGCTTCAGTAACATCCATTAATCTGCCTGCAAGAGAAAAAGGACCAATAACACCGGCAAAAACAGGTCTGTCGGTTATAAGCTTGCAAACCTTTTCGATTGCATCTATGTAAATCCCTGTTCGTGCTGAACCAACTTCAGGTATAGCTAAATTATCTGCTTCTTCAGGACTGGTTATTAATGCTCCGATTACTGTCGGAACTTCATCATCAGAAAATTTTATGGTCGAACCAAATGCTTCGGCTTCAACAGATAAATCCATCATACTTACTGATGCAAGTGAATCTGTTTTATCTGCTATTAACTTCATTCCTTTTGCTTGCAAATCACTGTCTGAAATGAGGTCTTTAACTGTAATATCCATCAGTTGAATACTTGGAAACGATAAAATCGGGAATGCTTTCTTTATTTTATTCTGTTTAATTTCATTAATCCAGTTTTTCATATTCATATTAATTCCCATAGCCTTTCTGCCCACAAATAGTAATTAAAAATACACACGCTTCTTATCGTGGGCAGATAAGGCGTTTGATGGGAATTATGCACATCGCCGTTTCGTGCCGTTAAGGCACGAAATTTTCGGCGGTGCAATAAATTCCGCCGGAGGCTTAACGTGATTTTTCACGTTAAGCCTCCTGATTAATTCTTATTAAATAAATAGTTGATTTATGATATATTATTTGCTTTTTTAAAGATATGGTATTGTATTAAAAAGACTTGTTTTGGATTGATATTTTTTTAAAACTTGAACGTATGAAAATTATGTTATATAATTACGTAAAAGTAATATTTGAAAGGAATGTTTCAAATGTATGAAGAAAAAATAGAAGCGATATTAAAGCAAATGACTATAAAAGAAAAAGTGGCAATGTGCCGTGCGAACTCAAAGTTTTTCTCAAATGGTGTCGAACGACTTGGTATTGATGAATTAACAATGTCGGATGGCCCTCACGGAGTACGCGAGGAATATGAACGTCATCGTTGGGTGCCATTGGGACGACCTGAAGATAAGTGTACATACCTTCCAACAGCATCTGCTTTGGCTGCAACATGGAACAGAGAACGTGCTTATGATTTTGGAGATAGCTTAGGTGGTGAAGCAAGAGCAAGAAACAAAGATATTATTTTAGGCCCCGGTGTTAATATTATGAGAACACCTTTATGTGGTCGTAATTTTGAATACTTAAGTGAAGACCCTTGTCTTGTTCGTGAAATGGCAGTGCCGCTTATTAAAGGTATTCAAAAAAATGATACTGCTGCTTGCGTAAAGCATTATGCACTTAATAATCAGGAACTTAACAGAAACGGTGTTAATGTGCACGTCAGTAAAAGAGCGTTGTTTGAAACATATCTTCACGCTTTTGAGGGTGCGGTTAAAGAGGCAGGAACGTATGCTGTGATGGGTGCATATAATCAGTATGATGGGCAACACTGTTGTCACCATGAATATCTTACAAAAGAGGTTTTAAAAGGTAAGTTTGGTTTTGATGGAGTATATCTTACTGACTGGGGAGGTTGTCAGGATTTAAAAGAAGCAGTATTTAACGGGCTTGACCTTGAAATGGGAACAAGTGAGAACTATGATGAATTTTACTTTACGAAGGCTTTTGAAGAAATGGCTGAAAATGATGAAGCGGCTATGGAACAACTTAACGATAAAGTAAGACGAATTTTAAGGCTTATGATGCGTATTCATAAAATTGACGGTGAGCGTTTTTGTGGCGAGTTTAACAGTAAACGTCACCAGAAGATAGCTTATAATATAGCTGCTGAATCTGTTATTTTGCTTAAAAATGAAGATTCCTTGTTGCCTGTTAAAAACAAGAAAAATGTTCTTGTTATAGGCGAAAATGCAAATATCAGACATTCGCTTGGTGGTAACAGCTCTGCTGTTCCTGCGTTGTATGAAATCACACCGCTTGATGGTATGAAGAACAAGTGCCCTGACGGTTGTGAAATTGTATATATGGCACAGGAGCCTGTTAAGGATGTAACGATAGAGGGAGAATACCTTGACATAGTTGATACAAAAACCGGTTGCAGAGGATTTCGCAGAGAGGCTTTTGATAACTTATATTGCTATGGTAAATCTTATGAAACTATGTATTTTGATGCACCGCTTTTGACAGGAGAACCGAGAACTGAATATACATATAGATACTACGGCACAGTTACAACTCCTGAAACCGATGAATATAAATTTGTTGTTACAGGAAAAAGAGGCGTGTTCTTCAGAATAAACGGACGAGGATATATTGATTTTGAAACCGATGATATAGAAAAGAAAGTTTGTGCAATAAAGTGCAATAAGGGAGAAAGACTTGAGCTTGAAATTGAAGTTCAGCCACAAAATCCGAACCCTGTCCTTGAGCTTGGTTGGTTAAGAGCATCACAGGAAACAAATACTTGCCGTGATGAAATATTAAAAGCGGCCGAAACTGCTGATGCAGTTGTATATTTCGGAGGTATAAATCATAATTATGATTTGGAGGGACGTGACAGAGAAAGTATAAATATTCCTGATGAACAGAATACCTTTATAGAACAATTGTTGAACATTAGAAATGATGCTGTTATATGTGTTCTTGCAGGCTCACCGGTGTATATGCCATGGGCAGATAAAGCAAAAGCAATACTTTATGCAGGCTATGAAGGTATGGAGGGCGGTAACGCTTTGGCTGATATTATTTTTGGTAATATTTCGCCAAGCGGTCATTTGCCTTATACAATTCCATACAATTATGAAGATACACCTGTTGCAAGATATGGTGAATATAATGCTGATGAGGAATGTTATTATGATGATATTTATGTTGGATATAAAGGGTATGAAAAGGACGCAATAAAGCCTCAGTTTCCGTTTGGACATGGCTTGACATATACAAAGTTTGAATATGAGATAACCAAAAACATAAACGAATACGTTGTAAGCATTAAAAATATAGGAACACACAAAGCAAAAGCGGTATTGCAATTATACATTGGCAGAAAAGCAGATGATATGGAATTTCCTGTAAAAGAATTAAGGAATTTTGCTAAAGTTGAGCTTGATGTCAATGAAGTAAAGAAAGTTGTTTTTGAAATAAAGCCTGAATTTTTACGTTATTATGATGAAACAATTGAAGATTTTGTAAATCCTGATGTTGATTCAAATTATGATGTCTATATCGGTGAGTCATCGGAAAAGATAATTTATCAGGACAGATAATATATCACCCATATTGCAATCAGTCTGCAATATGGGTGTTGTGCGAGACTATCCCAAATTTTGTGTAAAGTCTATACAAGGCCTCCAAGATGATATATAATAAAAATATCGTTTTGGAGGTTTTTAATTATGCCAAGGTACAAACTAAGTCCCGAAGAGCGGGCAGCAGAAAAGGAAAGAAAATTTACGAAACATCATGAAAGGTCTTGATGTAAAGAATTTTGAAGACCTTAAAGATGTATTCAAACTCATGGTTGGAGAAATGCTTGAAAATGGTCTTGAAGGTTAGCTTGATGATGAACTCGGTTACACCAAGTACGACTACCGAAACAAATTAGGTGAAAATAGCCGTAATGGTTACTCTAAA
>JAZNGX010000173.1:0-6235 GCA_045576675.1 Clostridia bacterium
CGTAAATGCAGTTGTTGATGATTGTACATTTGCTGATTACCGTGGTATTAAGATGTATGCTGAAGGTGCAGCAAAGACAACAGAACTTACAGTTAAAAACACTGACTTCTCAGCAGTAAATGATAAGCCTGCAATTGTGCTTACATACGGTGAAAGTGTAGTTCTTGAAGGCAACACTTACTCATCTACAGGTGTATTTGAGCTTGACCTTGATGGTGCACCGAACGGAACACCTGTAACAAGTGATGTTGCTCCAACTTGTAAGAATGACAATGGTGTTTGCGGCGTACTTGTAGACGGTAAGATTTACACAACTGTTGCTCAGGCTAAAGAAGTTGCAACAGCCGGAAGCAATGTAACACTTCTTCACAATTCAACAGAAACAGTTGAATTCCCAGTAGGAGTTGTACTTGATAAAAATGGTTACACAGCTGCAGGTGTTACTGTAGAAACACCTATTGTTGCAAAAATCGGCGATACTGAGTATGAATCTCTTGAAGCAGCGGTAGCAGCAGCAAAAAGCGGAGATACAATCACGATGCTTTCAGATACAACAATAGCATCAAATGTTACACTTCCAGCAGGTATTACATTTAATGGTAACGGAAAAGCTATTAATGGGGCAGAAATTTGGGCAGAAGGCGATTTGACAATTGAAGGTCATACAAAAGTTTATATGTTTAACGCAGGCTATAATAAGCCGACAATCACAATAGGTGAGGGTGCGTGCCTTGAAATTACAGGTACAGGCAGAATGGTTATAGGTCATGGTGCTATTTTTAACATTACAGGTTCGGTTATTGATGCTAAAACAGCAGACGTATCAAGCATTACACCTTCATTAATTGCCGCAGGTGCATCATTTACAGGTGCTGGCGTAACATTTAATGTAACAAATGCTTATGTTAAGTTTACATATTATTGCAGCAGCAGCAAAACTGCAAGTGGTACATTTAACTTTAATGTAACCAACAGTATTTGGGAACAGATTAACAAGCTTGCTTTTGAGGCACAGTCAGTTAATGCGACTGTAAACTTTAATCTGAAAGACAGTGTGCTGAACACTACAAGCCACCTTATTTTTGGTGTGACAGCCGGTAACAGCGTTATTGATAATTCTAACGTTAATGTCGGCAATTACAAACAGCTTGAAAACCGCAGTAATCTGACAATCAAAAACGGCTCTGTTGTATATGCAGCAGATGCAACAAGCTCAAATGCAAAGAAACCGGGAACAATTACTGTTGACAATGCAACATATGTTGGTACTGGTGAATACAGTGGCTCAGATGTTGGCATAGGTGCTCTTATTCTTAAGAATAATGCAAAGGTTACATTAGGCACAATTTCAAAAACTAATATAACAATTGATGGCACAAGCTTACTTACTGCAACAAAAATTGCAGATGTTGCAACAACTACTGTTACAGTTGATGCAAGTGGTATGGCAACAGGAACAACTGCTAAAGTAATCGACCTTAGTGGTACATCATCTATCGCAGAAATCGTTACAGTTAACGGTGCTGGTGCTGAAGCTACTTATGGTGATGATGGCGATGTAACTGTTAGCGTTACTGCTGTTCCTGTAGCAAAGATTGGTGATGTTACATATACTACTTTGAAGGATGCAATTGATGCTGCAGCAGAAGGTGATACAATCGAATTGTTAGCAGGTACAATCAGCGAAGGAACGCTTGCATTCCCTGCAACACTTAAGAATGTTACAATCAACGGTGCTGCTGATAAAGCTACAGTTCTTAAAGATATGACAATAAAGTCAGCTGATGGTAACTCAATTATGTATGAGGGAATTAAGTTTGACGGCATTGTATTTGACAATACAAACTTTGTTATGACAGGCTGGAGAACAAACGGAGCAAGCTATAAAGATTGGACATTCACAAACTGTGAATTCAAGAATATTGTTCGTGCTTCAAACGAGGCGGCTATACACTTCAATCTTGCTCCGGCTGAAGCTGTAAAGAACTTCACATTTACAAACAATACAATTGACGGCGTTTCAGGTGCAAAAAATTCTGGTATTTATATAGCTGCAACAGGAGAAATTACATTTAATGATAATGTAATCAACAATGTTGCATTCCGTCCGATACTTCTTCAGATTAATGACGTTGATGGTGTTGTTGATAATGTTGATGTTACAGGAAATACTTTCTCAGGCAGTGATGTAGGTCGTTTGCAGATTTATGGTTCTGAAATTGAATTAGACGATGGTAGCTATAAAGAAGTTGGTACGGATACTATCAATATGACAGTATCAGAAAACATCTTTAAGGATATAACAAATGCTTATTATATTTGCTGCTGGGGTATTAATCCGGCTTGTTCAACAGTGGATTTAAGCAAGAATTATTATGATGTACCAGTAGAACAAAGCTATAGCAAATTCTTCTGGAACAATGTAAAAGCAACAAGTGTTGAAGATTTGGTTGAAATGGGAGTAACTTCTGTTTATACTACACTTAACGATGATGGTACAATTAACACATCTAGTCTTGTTGAATTAGTTGTAGAAGAAAAGATTAATTCAAAGAATGCATATATCAAGGATATGACCATAACATACGATGGCGAACCTGTGCATCAGGTAGTTCTGCTATGTGGTCTGGACAGCCTGGATTATAAAGAGGTTGGTTTTGAACTGAAATTTGAAGGTCAAGATAGGTTGTTTAAAACCAAATATGTATTTACAAAGGCAATTGTTACAGATAGAGATAATAATGTAACCGAAATTGTTCCATCAATGTTTGGCGAGAATAACAATTACTTCTTCGGTGAGGCGTTTAACTTCCCGACATCTTCAAAGAATTCATCATTAACATTTACTCCGTTTGCAGTTAAGCTTGACGGAACAACAATTTATGGTAACACAGACACAATTGAAAAGATATATGAATAATTAAGGAGGGAAAAAATGAAGAATTATAAAAAACCCGAGTTGAAAATAATGGAATTAAGCATTGTTGATGTGATTCAGACATCGGAAACAGAACCCGAAACTGTACAAGAATCAACAGAAATCCCAAATTGGGGTGGAAACAACAGCGGAGTTAAATTCTTTAGCAACAACTAATCAAATTAATTAAACTAACGGCAGGAAGCTTTAAGCTTCCTGCCGTTGCTTTTTAAAAAATGAAACAAAAATTTAAAATTTTTCATATTGATTATAGTGCAAATATATGGTACAATACCCTATATATCCAAAATAAGGGGTGGCAATATGGTTACAACAGTTACTATTAATCCGGCAGTAGACAAAACATATATAGTAAATGATTTTAAAATAGAATCAGTCAACCGTGCCGAAAGAGTTATTTACAATGCAGGAAGCAAGGGTATTAATGTTTCCCGAGTGCTTAAGCAAACAGGTACTGATACAATGGTGCTTGGATTTGTGGGCGGCACTAACGGAGAGCTTTTATTAAGCGAGCTTGCAACCGAAGGAATAAAACATAAGCTTGTAAATGTAAAAGGAAACACAAGATTAAATGTGAAAATTATGGATAAGGTTAACAAGCAGGTTACAGAAATCAACGAAGCAGGCACGCCTGTTACCGAGGCTGAGGTTGACCGTTTTATGGAAATATACAAAGAGCAGGTAAAGGACAGCCGTGCGGTTGTTATAAGTGGCAGCATACTGCCTGAGATGTACAAAAAAATATATTATGAATTAATAAAAATTGCAAAGAGCTATGATAAAATGACATTTCTTGATTGTGGCGGCTCGCTTTTGTATGATGGTATTTTGGCTTCGCCTGATTATATTAAGCCAAACATTTTTGAGTTTGAGGATATGCTTGGCAAAAAAGGTCTTACAAATGAGCAGATTGTTGCAGAGGCAAGAAAAATTATTGAAAAATATGGTGTAAAAAATGTTATAATAACATTAGGTTCAAAAGGAGCGATAGCTGTTTCTGAAACAGAAAGCTTTAAGGTGCTTCCACCGAAAATTGAGGCGGCCTCAACTGTCGGTGCAGGAGATGCTTTTCTTGCGGGAATATGCCACGGTGCTATGCAAGGCTTCAATTTGAAAAAACAGATGGTTTTAGGTACTTCATATGCCTGTGCAAAAATAACAAAGGAGGGAACAATAATTCCCTCCATGATAGAGCTTGCAGGTTATCTTGACGGTTGCCAAATTATCCGTATAGACGCTTAACTCTGATATCATCACCGATAAACAAAAGCTGTTCAAATTCGCCGATAATGCGTGATGCTATTCTGTCAGAATAATTCGTGGATAGCTCACGCGGCGATAAGTTTGAATTTATTATCATTTTCCTTTTATTTAAAATCCTGTTGTTTATTATTTCAAACAAACAACTGTCAACAAATGGTCCGTGGAATTCTGCACCGAGATCGTCAATTATCAGCAACTCACAGTTTTCAACGGAGGATATAATGTTGGCTGCTATTTCGCTTAAATCACGCCCGAACTTGTAATCTTCATAAACGGAGAAAAGCTTCGGGGCAGACATATAAAACACTGAACGTCTTTTGCTTATGTATTTATGTGCAATACAATCAGACGTAAAGGTTTTTCCAAGACCTGTCGCACCGTAAAGATACAGATTCTGCGGTGCGTTTTCTTTTTCTTCTGCAAATCGCAGTGCTATTTCTTTAACTGAAGTTGCGTTGTCACGTGGGGAAAGACCGAATTTTTTGTCTTCTTTATCACTATAGAGTGACAAATCAAAGTCATCAAATGTGTGGTTTTCTTTAACGTTAAGGTTTGACGCCTTAAGCAATGCACGGCTTTGCTTTTCATAATAGCAGCTGCAGCGTTTGCCGTCATAATGCCCCTTGTCTTTGCATTTATTACAATTATAGCTTTTTTCAAGCGATTTAATTGTAAGTCCCATTTTTTTAAGCAGTGCTTCTTTTTCAGCCATCAATACGTCTATTTCTTTTTTCATACTGTTTGCGGCAGCTTCACCGCTTAACTCGTTGCTCATAACCTTAATGCAATATGAGTGGCATATATCAGCACAGGCTTCGTCAATTTCTTTTATTCGTGGTGATGCATTATAAACCTTTTGTATGAGCATTTTATGATTGTTTTCATTTTGTTGCCTGATATTTTCATACTCAGCATTTATCATTTCATATATTTCCATACAACATCACCTATCCTTTTTTAATTCGTTTTCTTATTGCATCAAGCTCGATTTTTTCGTAATCTATATCTGTTCTGTTTGAGAAGTTACTGTACTTTCCTTTATTGATAACAGGCTTTTTATTATCGGGATTACGCCATTTTGCAAGTATTCCATTTATGTACTTAAGTGATATTTTCCCTGTTCTGTCAACGCATATTTCGAGTGCAGAAACAAGCTCGTCTGCAGTTGGCTTAACTTCAATTTCCCACGCTCTTACAATTTGCTTTTCGGTGGGTGTAAGCTCTCTGCCCGTAATGCCAAGCTTGTTTTTAATCTTTGTTTCATATGTTCTGTAAGCCCTTACCTCTGCAAGATGCTTCTCGACGGCTTCGGGAGTAAACAATCCCTTATCTGCCCACGACATTGCAAGCTTTTCTATATATCGCATTTTACCCTTGTTTTCTGAAACTGCATAATTAATCATCATTAAAATTACAGTAGGTGAAAAACCGAGATAATCATATATCCAAAATAGTGTCTGGCTGTCAGCAGATGACAGTAATTTACCAAGACTTTGTTGTGCGTTTTTGCATAAAAACGCAAAGCTTGTGTCACCTGTTAATTCAGTTGGTGAATATGCACTTTTGTCAAATGCAGGAGGAATTGCCTTGCCGATACAAAAGCCCTTGCCTTGCCAGAAATTAAAGGCAGCGGCAACAGTTTCTTTCGACATTCTTAATGCTGACGCAATCTCTTCCTGAGATGGCATCGGCTTGCCTTCTATGAAAAATTTATGTGTATACAAATAAACCGATGCATAATCCGGTTTGGTTTTAAATATGTAATTTTCCATAAAATCCATTGGGATTGAAAAGTCGCTCACGGTTTATCTGCTCCTTTCGACACGTTATTTATATTGTATCATATAAATCTGTGTATGTCACGTGTTTTTTTGATTTTGTTTTTGAGGATTAAAAGGGGCTGTCTCACTAAAAATGAGGCAGTCCTGATTTTTTGCACACAAAAAGCCGCTGAAGTATGGAAACTTCGCGGCTTTTGTGGTATAATGAATTATGACCAATAAATCAAAAATACTAGTTGATTATACAACAAAA
>JAZNGX010000174.1:0-12677 GCA_045576675.1 Clostridia bacterium
GTCTTCCTAAGACCGCTTGGCCCCCGACTTAATTACTACTTTTAAGTTGTAATTCCCTATGTTTCAAAATAGTCTACCTTTAAAAAGTGAGCGAAGCGAACATTAGTTGCCGAAGGCGACTTTTTTATAAAGCTTTATAAGCCTTTAACCATTCATTTTTTATAAGTGCGTGACCGTAAGATGTGGGATGTACACCATCTGCTGTCCAGTATTCCTCAGGCATAATTTTTGCAGCCTCATCAAAACGCTCCTGCAATGGTACATATGTAAGCCCGAATTTTTCCGCAATTCTTTTTGCTGCAGCGGCACGCTTTGCAGTTTCTGAGCTGAATATTTCCCACTTGCCCTCAACATCAGTTGTTTTATAACCCTTGCATACATAAGGGCCAAAAATCATTATTTTCAAATCCGGTAATTCTGCTTTGATTTCTTCAATCAGCATTGTGTAAATTTTCTCAAACTTTTCCGCATCAACGCCGTTTTGGTCATTTATCTCATGCCACACGTCGTTAACACCGATAAGTATGCTCATTACATCAGGCTTTAGGTTTATAATATCCATTTTAATTCTTGCATAAAGGTCAACAATTCTGTTGCCGCTTATGCCCCTGTTTATAAATTTATATTCACCCGGATTTTCAAATCCAAGCTGTGAGGCAATCTGCTCCGGATAACCCATACCTAAGTAATTATCATTATCCCTTGGTCTGCCTGCATCTGTTATTGAATCTCCCTGAAATAGTATTGTTTTCATATTTTGTCACTCCTTTTGGATAATATTATCACAGAGCATTTATTAATTCAAGCTTTTTTGTTTATTTTTTGACAATTTGTTTCAAAAATCTTCCAATATTGTAGCGGTTTGTTACTTGACATAACCCCATATTATTGATATAATATTTCGGAGGGTGAAAATTCACCTTTATTCTGCGTATCTTAATTTAGATAAATATATTTTGAGGAGGATTAAAAGTTCATGGCAAGACAAATGAAAACTATGGACGGTAACAACGCTGCCGCATGGGCTTCCTATGCGTTTACAGACGTTGCTGCAATTTATCCTATCACTCCTTCATCAGTAATGGCTGAAGTTACTGACGAATGGGCGGTAGAAAACAGAAAAAACATTTTCGGACAGCCTGTTAAGGTTGTTGAAATGCAGTCAGAAGCAGGTGCTGCAGGTGCAGTTCACGGCTCATTGGGTGCAGGTGCATTAACTACAACTTATACAGCTTCACAGGGTCTTCTTTTGATGATTCCTAATATGTATAAAATGGCAGGTGAATTGTTGCCTTCAGTTATTCACGTTAGTGCTCGTTGTGTTGCTTCACACGCACTTAACATTTTTGGTGACCATTCAGACGTTATGGCATGCCGTCAGACAGGTTATGCTATGCTTTGCTCAAACAGCCCTCAGGAAGTTATGGACTTAGGTGCTGTTGCTCACCTTGCTGCAATTAAAGGTAAGGTTCCGTTCCTACACTTCTTTGACGGTTTCAGAACATCACACGAAATCGACAAAATTGAAGTTTGGGATTACGAAGATTTAAAAGAAATGGTTGATATGGATGCTGTTAAGGAGTTCAGAAACAACTCATTAAATCCTGAACACCCCGTTCTTCGCGGTAGTGCTCAGAACCCTGATATATTCTTCCAGAACAGAGAAGCTTGTAACAAATACTACAACGAAGTTCCTGCAGTAGTTGAAGAATATATGAACAAGGTTAACGCAAAAATCGGCACAAACTACGGTCTTGTTAACTACTACGGTGCTGCTGATGCAGACAAGGTTATCGTAGCTATGGGTTCAGTTTGCGAAACTATTGAAGAAACAATTGATTATATGATGGCAAACGGTGAAAAGGTTGGTTTAATCAAAGTTCATCTTTACAGACCTTTCCCTGTAGAAGCTTTCTTGAAGGCAGTTCCTGCAACATGTAAGAAGATTGCTGTTATTGACAGAACAAAGGAACCCGGTTCAATCGGTGAGCCTTTATATCTTGATGTATGTGCTTGCTATGCAGGTAATGCAAACGCTCCTATGATTATAGGCGGACGTTATGGTCTTGGTTCAAAAGACACAATCCCTGCTGATATCATTGCAACATACAGAAATCTTGATGCAAAAGAGCCTGTTAAGAGCTTTACACTTTCAATCGAAGACGATGTTACTAACCTTTCATTGTCACGCGATGAGAATCCTGACACATCAGCTGAGGGTAACACAGCTTGTAAGTTCTGGGGTCTTGGTTCAGACGGTACAGTTGGTGCCAACAAGAACTCAATCAAGATTATCGGTGACCACACTGACTTATTTGCACAGGCATATTTCTCATATGACTCAAAGAAATCAGGCGGTATCACAGTATCTCACTTAAGATTTGGTAAGAAGCCTATCAAGTCAACATACCTTATCAACAAGGCTAACTTTGTTGCTTGCCACAATCCTTCATATGTTGATAAATATGATATGGTTCAGGATCTTGTTCCCGGCGGTAAGTTCTTACTAAACTGTGCTTGGGATGTTGAAGAGCTTTCAAAGAGACTTCCCGGCAAGATGAAGAAATATATTGCTGATAACAACATCGAGCTTTACACAATCGATGCTATCGGCATTGCTAAAGAAATCGGTCTTGGTAATAAGACATCTATCGTATTGCAGTCTGCATTCTTTAAGCTTGCAAACGTTATTCCTTTCGACAAAGCTGTTGAATATATGAGAGCTGCAGTTGTTAAGTCATTCGGTGCTAAGGGTGAAGCTATCGTTAATATGAACCATACAGCTATCGAAAAGGGTGAAGCTAACATCAACAAGATTGATGTTCCTGCTGACTGGGCTAACGCTATAGACGAAGAAAAGAAATTAGGAGACATTCCTGCATTTGTTAAGGACATTATGATGCCCTGTAACGCTCAGGCAGGTGACAAGATTCCTGTTTCTAAGTTTATGAATATGGTAGACGGTCATATGCCTCAGGGTATGGCTGCTTACGAAAAACGCGGTATCGCTGTAGACGTTCCGGAATGGATTCCAGAGAACTGTATCCAGTGTAACCAGTGTTCACTTGTATGTCCTCACGCTGCTATCCGTCCTGTTGTTATGAACGCTGACGAGGTTGCAGGTGCTCCTGAAAATATGAAGCACAAGAAGATGATTGGTAAGGATATGGGTAACTACGAATTCGGTGTTGTTGTTACAGTTATGGACTGCTCAGGCTGCGGTAACTGTGCTAAGGTTTGTCCTGCAAAGGAAAAAGCTTTGGTTATGAAGCCTATCGATTCACAGCTTGACCAGCAGGCTTGCTACAACTACGGCGTGAAGATTGCTCCTAAGGCAGACGTATTGGCTCAGCCTCTGAACGTTAAGAATTCACAGTTCCGTACACCATTGTTAGAGTTCTCAGGTGCTTGCGCAGGCTGCGGTGAAACACCTTATGCTAAACTAATCACACAGATTTGTGGTGACAGAGCATATATCTCAAACGCTACAGGTTGTTCATCAATCTGGGGTGGTTCTGCTCCTTCAACACCATACACAGTTAACCACGAGGGTAAGGGTCCGGCTTGGGCTAACTCACTATTCGAGGATAACGCTGAACACGGTTTGGGTATGGCTGTAGGTCAGAAGCAGTTAAGAGAAAGATTAAAAGAACAGATTAATGCTTTAGAATGTGATACAATTAAAGATGCTCGTGCTAAATGGCTTGAAACATTTGAAGACGGCGATGCTAACGCAGCTGCAACAGCTGAATTGGTAGCTGCTCTTGAAAAATGCGGAAGCGACGCTTGCAAAGAAATTCTTGACTACAAGGAATTCCTTGCTAAGAAGGCTGTTTGGATCTTCGGTGGTGACGGTTGGGCATATGATATCGGCTTCGGCGGTCTTGACCACGTTATCGCTTCAGGCGAAGATGTAAACATTATGGTATTTGATACTGAGGTTTACTCAAACACAGGCGGTCAAGCTTCTAAAGCTACACCTACAGGTGCTGTTGCTCAGTTCGCTGCAGGCGGTAAGCCAATCAAGAAGAAGAACCTTGCTGAAATCGCAATGTCATACGGTTACGTTTACGTTGCACAGGTTGCTCTTGGCTATGATATGGCTCAGACAGTTAAGGCAATCAAAGAAGCTGTTGCTTACAACGGTCCTTCAATCATTATCGGTTATGCTCCATGTATCAACCACGGTATCAAGGGTGGTATGACAGATACTCAGAAGATTATCAAGAACGCTGTTCTTGCTGGTTACTGGCACACATTCAGATTTGACCCGACTCTTAAAGAGCAGGGCAAGAATCCGTTCCAGATGGATTCAAAGGCTCCTGATGCATCATACAGAGACTTCATTATGAACGAAGTTCGTTACAGCTCACTTGCTCGTAAGTTCCCCGATAAGGCAGAAATGCTGTTTGAGGAAGCTGAAAAGCAGGCTAAAGAAAAGTATGAGCACTGGACAAAGTATTCAAAATTATTTGAATAATAAAAAAGTCGCCTTCGGCAACTAATGTTCGCTTCGCTCACTTTTTAAAGGTAGACTATTTTGAAACATAGGGAATTACAACTTAAAAGTAGTAATTTCCTATGTTATAAAATTAAACGGGTTGCGGAAATTCCGCAACCCGTTTTTGTATATTATAATAACCAACTCTAAAGACGATTTTGGTCGCTAAGGCTATAATAATTAAAACGCAACCTTCATAAACAACGCTACACAACAAAGAATAATTGCACATGGTACATAAAGATATCTTCCTGCATAGTACCACAAATTTCCGTGTGGCTTTATAACACTCTTGTTGATTTCATCAAGCAAAGCCTGTTTTTTCATAATCCAGAACCACGATATTGCACCCAACGTTGCCCCCAACGGAATTATGTATATTGATACAATATCCATCCACGGTCCCCATTTGAAAATCGGCTCCATATTAATTCCAAAGCCCAGACATACTACGCAAAGGATTGCAAGCACAGCACCACGGTTAAGCTTCGGAAATTTCATCTGTAATGACTCGCCAACCGCCTCAAACATATTCTGCAACGAGCTTATTCCTGCAAAAATCATAGCAACATAAAGGAATATTGCAAAAATCTGACCAAATGGAATATCCTGCAAAATACGCGGCAACGTTACAAAAAGAAGTGACGGACCCGCACCAACATCAAGTCCATACGCAAAGCACGCAGGGATTATAACCAATGCCGCAACCAGTGCCGCAATTGTATCAAAAATTGCAGTACGTGCCGCAACTCCAACAACATCTTCACCGTCACTTAAATATGCACCATAAACAATCATTCCGCTGCCTGTAACAGAAAGCGAGAAGAAAGCTTGTCCCATCGCCCATATCCATACCATAGGATGCTTTAATGCAGACCAGTCAGGTGTAAACATAAATTTATAGCCTTCGGCTGCACCCGGCAGAAATGCCACACGAATTGCAAGAATAACAAACACAATAAAAAATACCGGCATCATAATTTTATTTGACTTTTCAATACTTTTTGCACCAAGCAAAAGTGTAAGCAACGTTATCACAACAACTATAATGTGAAAAGGCACAACGGAATATGAGGCTTCTGAAAATCCGCCAAACCATTCGCCTGTGTCAACCGTCATAAGCTCTCCGGTCAATGAACCCCATAAAGCCTTACAAACATATGCAATTATAACTGCGTAACCTATAGCAATACACATTGAGCCGATAAGCGGAAGCCAACCAAGTATACCGCCCGCTTTTCCAAGCGTCTTGTTTCTCGTTGCCCAGGCGTTTTTGTATGAACCAAGTGTGCCTGTTTTAGAACGTCGGCCTATTGCATATTCTGCAGACAAACCAACTATGCTGAATAGTGCAATAAATATTAAGTACGCTACAAGGAACGCTCCTCCTCCGTTTGCACCCATTTTTGCCGGAAATCCCCACACATTTGCCATACCAACAGCAGAACCCACTGCCGACAATACAAATCCCCAGCGATCTGAAAATTTTAAATCTTTACTTTTTCCCATAATACATCTCCTTATTTGTTTGAATTCAGTATAACACAAATGATATGCATTTGCAACAAAACACCAAATATGCAATTATTTTATTTTTATTTTCATAAAATCAGTTATTTCATCATAGATTTTCTGCAATTATACATATTTTTGAAAATTAATTGTATTATTTTTCATTTTTCTATTGACAAATATGCTTGCATATAATATAATCATATCAAGAAAATATTTACAGGGAGGTTATATTATGAAAGATTCAAAAGCTTTGCCATTATTATTGTTAGACAACAGCAGTATGATGTCCGTACTTAACGAGGGTGAATTCAAATGCTGCAATTTAACCTTTGAAGAAGCCCGTCACATTCTCGACGTACATGATGAAGAAGATATTCTGCGTTGCTTTAATAACACTGACATTGAAACTATTATTTTCGATTATTTAGGGGCAAACAAGCGTAGCTTCACTTATAAGCATATTAGAAATATGCGTCCCGGTCAGGATGCCATAGTTTTTAAGCTTTATATAACCCCTTCTAAGACACAGCCAATCATCCAGGCTGATGACGGTGTTGAAGCAAAAAAGATTTACAACACCTATGTATACTGTCAGCATATAACAAGAATTTCATAAAAAACAGAGCTGCGATATGTTTTATCGCAGCTCTGTTTTTTAAAGGGATATTATATCAACACCGTTTCGGGTTGCATAGTTAACGGTGTATGATGTACCTCCGTAGTTTCTTCTCATATAGCTCACACAATACGAAGAAGCATCAGCCATTTTTCTGTTACGTTTTAACATACAGTCATTAGTATATTTTTCCGAAATATAATAATGTTCATCACTTAAATCGAGTATTTTTTCATATTCTTCAACATCACGCAAATTCCATTTTGCAGTCTGGTCTTTGCACGGCAAAAATAGAATAAGTTTAATATCATACTTTTTTCTCATTTTTATAACAGCATTGGCAGCCATCGTGTCAAACCCCAGGGCACCGCCTGTTATAAAATATTTCACACCATATTCCTGCGCAAGCTTCTCTATTACATCTTCGACAGCAACCCTCAAATCCTCACGTTCAGCAATCGGGATTGTTCTGTGGCCTGTAAAAAAACAGCATTGTTCTTTATTCATATATGCCTCCGTCAATTTGTTTTCTTTAGTATAACATACTTTCAAAGAAAAATCCACCGACTTATTTCGACATATTTCTATTTTTTCGTGTGGTTTAAAAAACAAAATATAAAAGATAATAATAAATGCCTGCTAAAAAGCCTGAAACCAACCCGTAAACAATTACAGGGCCTGCAACTGTAAACATTTTCGCGGCAAGCCCCAGAACAAGTCCTTCAGACTTTCCTTCCATTGCAGGAGAAACCATAGAATTTGAAAAGCCTGTTATCGGCACTATCGAGCCTGCACCTGCAACCTTGCCAAGCTTACTGTAAAGTCCCAGTGCTGTAAGGATACCACCCACACCAATAAGTATTATAGTAAGGACAGTTGCGGCATTTTGCTCAGACAAGCCGGATTTAATAAGCAGCTGCTTTATAAATTCGCCTGCCGTGCATATTCCGCCACCTATCACATAAGCCATAGCAGTGTCTTTTACAATTGATGATTTTTTCATTTTTTTCGTAACATACTTTTTGTATTGCTCATTATCCATACAATCAGCTCCTTTTTAATAGTATTTATTATTACATTTTAAAATATTCTTGCATATTCTGAAAAAATATGCTATAATAATTTGATTAAGGAGAGATATGTATGTCAACACTTAATCACATTTTATTCAACATTATTGAAATACAATTCATCTGGCGTATAATTCTTGCCGGAGTGTGTGGTCTTGTAATAGGCTATGAACGAAAAAGCCGTGCGAAGGAAGCCGGAATACGAACCCATTTCGTTGTGTGCAGTGGTGCAGCTTTAATTATGATAATTTCAAAGTACGGATTCAACGATATGGCAAATAGCTATGACGGTGCAAGAATTGCAGCACAGATTGTCAGTGGAGTCGGCTTTTTAGGTGCAGGAATAATTTTCGTGCAAAAGCGTACAGTAACAGGTCTTACAACGGCGGCAGGCATATGGGCAACCTCAGGTATTGGTATGGCAATCGGCGGAGGTATGTTTTCTATCGGTCTGGCAGCAACAATTATTATTGTTACCGCACAGAATTTCCTTCATAAAAACATAGGCTTTTTAAAGACACCAAAGCTTCGTATTATGAAAATAAAAACCGATAACACAAACGGCTTTCAGCAATATGTTACAACGCTGCTCGGCTCAAGGCACATAGTGGTGCACGATGTCGGAATTATAAAGTCAGAAGCAGATGACCACGTGGCATACGAATTTGAAATTGAATTCCCGCCGCAAATTACTGAAGAAGAAATTATAAATATGTTCAATTGTGATTGTTCAATTAAACCTTTCAGATAAGCACACGGGAGTTGAACCCCGTATGCCTTAAACTTAAAAATTTGCACACTTTTAATTTGTCGTCCTCGTAAGGCGTCAGCCTGACTTCGTCCTCCGCATTAAAATTGCACTAAATTTTTCTGCGTTTAAGGTCGAAGAGTTTTAAAAGAGAAAATTTTTATATAAGACAAAGAAAATTCAAGAATAATACCGACGTATATTCACAGAATTTTCTGCAGTATTATTAAAAATTTGCCTTTTAAAACCATACGTTGTTCGACTCTCGTGTGCTTAACCGAAAGTAAGTAATCCGAATCCGCCCAAAACAGCGTAATTTCGGCATCTTTCAGTTTGTCATCTATGCAAGGCAAAAACGCAGGTAATCCTGACGGATTACCGAGTATTTTAACGTGACAGAAGCAAAAATTAAGCATTGAAAATTGAGGTTCAGATAACTTCTGTCACCCTAAGGAGTATCAAAGTTATGTATAGTCGAAAAAATGTTTCGGCAGAGGTAATTAAAAGAATGCCAAGGTATTACAGATATTTAGGTGATTTAAAGAAAAACGGCGTTGTCAGAATTTCATCAAAAACACTTGCAGAAAGTATGAACGTTACAGCCTCGCAGATAAGGCAGGACTTCAACTGCTTTGGTATGTTCGGTCAGCAGGGATATGGATATAACGTAGATGCACTTCAGCAGGCTGTCGGTGAGATACTTGACATAAACGGAGGGCACAAAACAATACTCATCGGTGCCGGCTACTTAGGCCACGCACTGGCTAACTATAAATCCTTTGAAAAACGAGGATTCCGCCTTATAGGCGTTTTTGACAACGACCCTGAAATCATAGGCACAAAATTAAACGATATAGAAATTATGTCAATGGATATGATGGAAAGCTTTGTTGAAAAGCATAAGCCTGATATTGCTATCCTTGCAGTTCCAAAAGCAGCTGCAAAGGGTGTCGTTAAAAAAATCGTAAAATGCAATATAAAGGGCATCCTTAATTTCAGCTATACGGATATCGACGTGCCGGACGATGTGTGCATAGAAAACGTGCATCCGTCTGACAAGCTGATGACTTTATCATATAAAATGAAAACTAAAAGTGAAGAAAGGAAATAATATTATGCAATATAACAGTACAAGAAGTAAAGATTACAATTGCTCTGCTGCTCAGGCAATAAAGCAGGGTCTTGCACCGGACGGCGGTTTGTTCGTTCCCGAAAGCTTCCCGGGTTTTTCTGTTGAGGAAATCGGTTCTTTCAAGGACCTTACCTATCAGCAGCGTGCAGTTAAAATTCTAAGCAGATTTTTAACAGACTTCACAGTTGGCGAAATAGAAGAATGTGTTAACCTTGCTTATAACAAGGAAAGCTTTGCAACAGAAAGCATCACCCCTGTTTACAAGCTTAACAATCAGGTGTATTTCTTAGAGCTGTGGCACGGTGTAACCTGTGCTTTTAAGGACCTTGCACTGCAGATTTTGCCTCATCTTTTAACACGCTCTGTTAAAAAGACAGGCGATACACGTACATCAGTTATTCTTGTTGCAACCTCAGGTGACACAGGCAAGGCAGCTTTAGAAGGCTTTGCAGATGTTGAAGGCACAAAAATTGCAGTTTTCTATCCAATGGACGGCGTTTCTGATATTCAGAAGCTTCAGATGACAACTCAGTCAGGTGAAAACGTTATTGTAAGCGGCATCCACGGCAATTTTGACGATGCTCAGAATGGCGTTAAAAAGATTTTCACAGATAAAGAATTCATTGCTGAGCTTGATAAACGCGGTTATGCTCTTTCATCAGCAAACTCAATTAACTGGGGACGTCTTGTTCCGCAGATTGTATATTATTTTTCTGCTTATGCCGATATGTTAAAGGGCAACGAAATCGAGCTTGGCGAAAAGGTCAACTTTGTTGTTCCGACAGGTAACTTCGGTGATATTTTAGCAGGATATTATGCAAAGCTTATGGGGCTTCCTGTAAACAAGCTTATCTGTGCATCAAACAAAAACAACGTTTTAACAGACTTCATAAAAACAGGTACTTATAACAAAAACAGAGAATTTTTCACAACAGATTCTCCGTCTATGGATATACTTATTTCAAGCAATCTTGAAAGATTTATCTATAATTTAAGTGGCAACAACAGCGAGCTTACTAAGGAATATATGGAAAGACTTGCAAAAACAGGTGAATACACTGTAAGCGATGAAATAAGAACAAAGCTTACCGAAATCCTATGGGGTGGCTGCTGCAATGATGAAGACACTGCCGTTTCTATTAAAGATACATTTGAAAAATACGGCTATGTGATGGATACTCATACAGCAGTTGGTAAAAACGTTTGTGACAGCTACCTGTTTGAAACAGATGACAAAACAAAAACAGTTATCCTTTCAACAGCAAGCCCGTTTAAATTCAACAACTCTGTCATCTCTGCAATCAAGGGTGCTGAAGCAATCGAAAACAAAACGGAGTTTGAGCTTTTGGATATGCTTGCGGAAATTTCAGGTCTTGTTATACCAAAAAGCCTGAACGAGCTTAAAAATAAAGAAGTCCGCTTCCCCGGTAAAATTGAAAAGGATAATATGAAGGACTTTGTTTCGGATTTTAATATGTAAATAAATATAGACTGTGACAAAATAACAATTTCTTAACGTGATTTTGTTGCAGTCTTTTTGGTGAATGATATATAATTCAGTTCTTTGTTACGTTTTGCTCCACTGTGTAAGGGGAGCTGGCTCGCGGCAGCGAGACTGAGGGGTTGTATTAAAAACTCACATTTTTTTATAAGGAGGAAATTATAATGAAAAAATTACTAATGCTTGCAATAATAACGGTACTTATTATCCTGCCCATAACTGCATTTTCTGCGTCAAGCGGCACCTGCGGCGATAATTTAACGTGGGTGTTTGATTCAGAGGGCACGCTGACTATCAGCGGCACAGGGGCTTATACATCTAATTCATCCGCCCCATGGTATTCGTCGGGTGCAAGCATTAAAAAAGTTATAATAGAATATGGTGTTACTTCTATAGGTAATTATGCATTTTATGATTGCACCAGCCTGACAAGTGTAACAATACCTGACAGCGTAACAACTATTGGTGATAGTGCATTTGAAGATTGCACCAGCCTTACAAGTGTAACAATAGGTAACAGCGTAACAACTATAGGTAATTATACATTTCGCGGTTGCACTGCTCTGGAAAAAATATATTGGAACGCTAAAAGCGTAACCGATTTTTCAGGCTATAAAGATGTTTTTGATAATGCAGGAACAAGCGGAAACGGTATAGAGGTAATATTTGGTGATAATGTTGAACACATACCGGCATATGCATTTGAAGATTGCACCGGTCTGACAAGTGTAACAATTCCAGACAGCGTAACAACTATAGGTAACTGGGCATTTGACTATTGCACCAGCCTTACAAGCATAAATGTTGATAATGATAATTTATATTATTCTTCTGAAAATGGAGTATTGTTTAATAAATTAAAAACTCATCTAATAAAATATCCGATAGGTAATACAAAAACACATTATAATATCCCTCATTGTGTTACTTCTATTGGCAAGGATGCATTTGAATATTGCACCAGCCTGACAAGTGTAACAATCCCCGAAAGCGTAACAACTATTGGTGATTATGCATTTTTCTATTGCACTGCTCTGGAAAAAATATATTGGAATGCTAAAAATGTAAGTGATTTTGAGCATTATAATTGTGTTTTTGATAATGCAGGAACAAACGGAAACGGTATAGAGGTAATATTTGGTGATAATGTTGAACACATACCGGCAAATGCATTTTTTGATTGCACTGGTCTGACAAGTGTAACAATAGGTAACAGCGTAACAACTATTGGTGATAGGTCATTTTACAATTGCACCAGGCTGACAAGTGTAACAATTCCAGACAGCGTAACAACTATTGGCAAGGATGCATTTAGATATTGTACTGGTCTGGAAAAAATATATTGGAACGCTAAAAGCGTGACCGATTTTTCAAGTAACAATTATGTTTTTTATAATGCAGGTACAAACGGAAACGGTATAGAGGTAATATTTGGCGACGAAGTTGAACACATACCGGCATATGCATTTTGTTGTTATGGGGACTATGCACCGAAATTAACAAGTGTAACAATAGGTAACAGCGTTACTTCTATTGGTGATGAGGCATTTAGATATTGCACTGCTTTGGAAAAAATATATTGGAACGCTAAAAG
>JAZNGX010000175.1:0-3872 GCA_045576675.1 Clostridia bacterium
ATAAAACTGCCCAAGTGTCCTTAAGAACACTTGGGCAAATGGAGTGTTTTTTTGTTATATACCGATTAAAATAAAAGCACCTCAATATCCGTTATAAAAAACCCGGAATGATAGTTCTTGTACCACAAATACTACATTCCGGTTTATCTTCATTAATATATATTTATTGTTTTTTATAACATAGTCTGCCTTTAAAAAGTGAGCTAAGCGAACATTAGTTGCCGAAGGCGTCTTTTTTACTTTGATAAAAAGAACACTGCAAGAGTACCTGGACCCGCATGGGCACCAATTGTTGTACCAAGCTGTGATACAATAAACTTTTTACTTCCATACATACTTGTCATATATCCTTTTAATTCTTCAACAGCATCCATACAATCACCGTGAACAATACCAATGGTCTGCTTGTCAAGGTCATAACCCTTTTCGCCTGCAATTTCAGCAAGACGCTTTATCGAAACTTTTCTTCCACGAACTTTTTCTATTGGCTTTAATGTACCATCTTCATCAACGTGCAAAATAGGTTTAATACCAAGTATGCCACCTAAAACTGCAGATGTTCTTGAAACTCTGCCGCCTTTAAACAAATACTCAAGTGTTTCAACAGTAAAGATATGCTCCATATTTTCGCTGTTATAAATAGTAGCATCAATAACCTCCTGCTTTGTTGCACCATCACGTTGCATACACAAAGCTTTATAGACCACAAGTCCGCCACCTGTTGAAGCACATTTTGTATCAATAACTGTTATGTCACATTCAGGATATTTTTCAACCATACTCTGCTTTGCAAGGCAAGCTGAATTATAAGTACCGGACAAGCCCGAGGAAAAAGCAATATATATAATTTCTTTTCCCTCATTAATATACTTTTCAAACAATTCTTCGAAATCAGAAACACCAACCTGTGAAGTCTTTGGTGTAGCTCCGTTACGCATTAAATCCATAATTTCTTTAGGTTCCATATCAGTGTCAGGAAAATTTTTCCCATCTAATGTAACAGAAAAATGTGCCAAAGGCAAATTAAACTGACTTATAATCTCCTGCGGCAAGTCAACTCCGCTGTCTGCAATAATTACGTATGACATACTTTTATACTTCCTTTCTATGTTTCCATTATAACAGGCAAAATCATTGGCTTTCTCATTGTTTTTTCGTATAAGAAATCACCGATTTTTCCCTTTAGATGTGATTTGATTGTATTCCAGTCTGTAATATTTCGGCTGTGGCAATCATCAAGTGTAGCCCTTGCACAGCGTCTTATTTCTTCCATCAAATCCTCGCTCTCACGCATATAAACAAAGCCTCTGGAAATAATGTCAGGTCCTGAAATTACGTCCTTATTGTCACAAGAAAGTGTAACAACAACCACTATAAGACCATCCTGAGCAAGATGCTTTCTGTCACGAAGAACAATGTTGCCAACATCACCAACACCAAGTCCGTCAACGAGAACAGGCCCTGCGGGAACTGTACCTGTTTTTTTGCTGCCGTTATTGCTGAGCTCCATTACCTCACCGATGCTTAATATGAATATATTATCCTCATCAATTCCCATAGACTGTGCAAGCTTTGCGTGCTGCATAAGGTGTCTGAACTCACCGTGAACAGGGAAGAAATATTTTGGCTTTGCAAGACTTAATAGAAGCTTAAGCTCTTCACGGCAGGCGTGACCGGAAACGTGAATATCAGCAAGCGAGTCATAAATAACCTCTGCACCAAGCTTGTAAAGCTGATTTATAACACGTGACACCGTTTTTTCATTTCCGGGTATCGGTGTTGCAGAAATAATTACCGTATCACCGTGCGAGATTGTAACCTTTCTGTGGTCAGCAAAAGCCATTCTTGTTAACGCACTCATTGCTTCACCCTGACTGCCTGTTGTTATAATAACAAGCTTTTCAGGCGTATATTTGTTAATTTCATCAATGTCAATCAGAGTGTTTTTAGGCACCTTCATATAACCAAGCTCAATCGCAACATTGATTACGTTCATCATACTTCTGCCCGATATTGCAACCTTTCGGTTGTATGTGTATGCTGCATTAATAATCTGCTGAATTCTGTGAACATTAGATGCAAACGTTGCAACTATAATTCTCTGTTGCATATTGCTTCTGAATATTTCGTCAAAGGTTACACCAACTGTGCTTTCACTCATTGTATAGCCAGCACGTTCAACATTGGTGCTTTCTGAAAACATTGCAAGAATGCCCTCGTTACCAAGCTCACCAATACGTGCAATATCCATCATTTCACCATCAATAGGTGTCGGGTCGATTTTAAAGTCACCAGTATGCAACACAACTCCAAGCGGAGTGTGAAGTGCAAGCGAAACCGCCCCGGGAATACTGTGATTGCATCTTATAAACTCAACCTTAATACATCCCAACTGAATTGTGTCACCGGGTTTTACTGCGTTAAGCTTCGACTTATTAAGCAACCCATGCTCTTTGAGCTTGTTGCTGATAAGTCCTATAGTAAAGCTTGTTCCAAATATCGGAACTTCAATATCGCGGAACAGATAAGGCAATGCTCCTATATGGTCCTCGTGACCATGAGTAAACACAATGCCCCTGATTCTGTCGCAATTCTTCACCAGATATGACATATCGGGAATTACAATATCCACTCCAAGCATTTCATCATCAGGAAATGCCATTCCGCAATCGACTACGATGATATCTTTTCCGTACTCAAAAACTGTAATGTTTTTGCCGATTTCATCCAGTCCGCCAAGTGGAATAATCTTCAATTTTGATTTTTTTGTCACTATTAAACCTCCATATCTTAATTGTATCTGCATAACCGTACAGTAAATATATAACCGAACAATATAAATAGCCCAAACAAAGCAATCCGAACAAATGCAGTTACATACATTATAGCATACTTTAATATTTATTGCAATAATTATTTTCCAAATAACTCCAAAAGCCTGAATTTGAACTTAAATTCAATATTGCCGTCGCTGTCCGTTACAATATTATATGCATCCTCTGTCAGTACATTCTTAAGTTTTTGTTCTTCAGAAATTCCCGGGCATAAATCTGGATACAAAATACTCCACCAGTTTTTGCCGTTCCCTTCTCCTATAGTCACACGCAATGCATAATATTCACCTGCCGGAAGCTTTGTACCATTATATACCTTTGTTGGGAATGAAAACACTCCTGTTTCAACCTTAACACTGTCATTGCAGCCGTTGCTGATTAATACTCTTTGTGCTGCATCCTGGATAATATCAAGCCCGGCATTTATTATTGCCTTTGTTTCTTCAACATCGTTTATATTTGAAAGTGATTCTTCTAAGCAAGCTACGACTGCGTCACGTACTTTTAACTTTAACTGCTGGTCACGCTCACTGTCACTGTTGGCTATAACGTGAAAACGCACTATTGATTGGGATATTTCGCTGTGTGCTTTTTCAGAGTATTCCGAAGCGTAACCAACCGTTGTTATGCCGATAAGTAATGAAACCAACAATTTTTTCGCCTTTCCACTGCTTAACAATTTTTCAAATTTTGTAATTACTTTCATAAAATCCCACCTTATCATAATGTTATTATTAACAGCAACATTATGAAATAATCAAATATATCTATTTATTTTTAAAATTAAATATTGATTTTTAATATCAATTGTGGTAGAATATAAAAGTCAGTTATGGAGAGGTGGTTGAGTTGGCTGAAGGCGCAGCATTGGAAATGCGTTTGAGATAATATATCAAAATATGGTTTAAACCCCTGGTATTACAGGTTTTTATTAAATTTTAATGTTACAAATTTTAGCAGTTCCCAAAGAAAGTTCCCAAAAACTTTCTTGGTTTTTCCGGAGCTGTTAAATATATGAGGAGAGTTGTCCGAGAGGTC
>JAZNGX010000176.1:0-69156 GCA_045576675.1 Clostridia bacterium
AAATCATTTTGGTATTTCAAATTTGTATGCTATAATTTGTTTGTATTAAAACTACGGAGGTGATATTCTGCATGGATTATGTTGCTGTAAATTTAAAAGATGAAATTAAAATAAGTAAGCTTGTTACAGTTCATTATTTTGAATATACAAAAAATTACACCTTTCCAGGTGAAGCTCATGATTTCTGGGAGCTTGTATATGTAGACAAGGGGCAGATTATCGCCTATGCAGATGACAGAGAATTTCAGTTAAAGCAAGGACAGGTTGCATTCCATAAGCCGAACGAATGGCACAACATAAAGGCAGATGGTGTTGTTGCTGCCAATGTGTCAATTGTATCCTTCGTATGCAATTCAAAAGCAATGGAAGGCTTTGAAAATTTGATTTACAATATCAATTTTCATCAGAAGGAACTACTTTCAAAAATAGTAAAAGAAAGCGAGGACGTGTTTTCAAATCCGTTAAACGACCCGTACACATCAGAAATGCTTAAGAACAAAGAGTCGCAAATCGGAGCGGAACAGCTTATAAAGCTTCATCTTACAGAATTTTTAATATCTGTTCTCCGCACGAAAAATGTGTATGACAAAAACTCGTCACTTTCTCTTTTGCGTCATAAAACAAATAACGAAACAACAGATACTATAATAGAGTTTTTAAGCAGAAACTTAGAAAATAAAATCACCTTTACCGATGTTGCAAAGCATCTCCATCTGAGCAAAACAACAATAAAAACAATTTTTGCACAAAACACCGGTATGGGAGTAATGAAATATTACAATAAACTGAAAATTGAAAAAGCAAAGATGTATATACGTGAAGAAAACTACAATATTTCGCAAATTGCAAACATATTGGGATACGACAGCATACATTATTTTTCAAAGCAGTTCAAGGCACACGTTAACTTAAGCCCGACCCAGTATGCAAAATCAATCAAATCAGTTACTATGCCTGAAAAATCATCGCTTTGATGAAAAATACATATTAATTTCTGCACCAAGAAACATAATGTACATACAAAAATACAACCACAGCATCAAAAGCAACACAGCAGTAAGACTGCCGTAAATATATGAATAATTTGAATAATTCTCTATATAAAATGAAAAAATTGCAGAAAAAACAATCCATAACACAGATGAAAATAAAGCACCGGGAAGCTGGTGCTTTATTTTGTTTTTACCACTTGGCGCAACAGTATAAACGAAGGTAAAAAATATAAAAAGCACGCAAATTGCCACAACGGTTCTGACACTTAAAATCACGCCTGTAAGCTCTGCAATATGAGGATTTTTAAACACAAGGTATTGTGCAATGCTGTTTCCAAATACCATTATAACAAGCAAAAGCACAAGCAGTGCCGCAAGCATCAGTGTGTAAAGGCACGATATAAATCTTAACACAAAATAATTTCTGGTTTCGTTTTTATTATAAATAACATTTAACCCTCTTGATACTGAAAGCATACCAACCGACGCCGACCACAGCATTACAACTGCCGAAACAGAAAGCAACGCACCTGATGCTTTTGCAGATATTTCAGCAACAATATCCGTAAGCATTATGTTTACTGTTTCAGGAAAAATGTTGCCTGACAGCAAATTAATAATTGAATTATGAATCGGTAAAAAGTTAATTATATTAAGAAAAAACATTAAAAATGGAAAAAAAGACAGCACTATAAAAAATGCTGCCTTTGCCGAAAAAGCATCAATATGGTTGCCTGATAAGTGAGCAAGTATTTTTTTTATTTTGTTAAGCAACCGTTTCATATAACGCCATCCTATCTTCTTTTTTGTAACTCTTTGAATATATCATCAGGCTCAACGCCGATTTCCTTCATAACAACAAGAACATGGAAGAAAAGGTCTGCAACCTCGTATGTCACTTCATCAATGCTGCGATTTTTAGCTGCAATAATAACCTCTGCCGCCTCCTCGCCTACCTTTTTGCACATTTTATCTACACCTTTGTCAAAAAGATAGTTTGTATAACTGCCTTCCTTTGGATTTACAAGTCTGTCGCAAATCACATTGTAAACATCATATAAAATTGCAGGATTTGGAACATTTGTTTTATCAACAGGATTTAAGTTGATATCACGATAGAAGCAGCTACGGTTGTTTGTGTGACACGCCGCCCCAACCTGTTCAACCTTTAATAGTATGCAATCCTCATCACAGTCTGTAAGAATTTCTTTAACATACTGAAAATGTCCGCTTTCTTCACCCTTTACCCATATTTTGTTTCGGCTGCGGCTGAAATATGTAGCCTTCTTTGTTTCGATAGTCTGCTTTAAGCTTTCTTCATTCATATAAGCCTGCATTAAAACCTCGCCTGTTTTGTAATCCTGTGCAATTGCAGGAATTAACCCTTTTTCATCAAATTTCATTTTTATTACCTCCTGACCGCTATTCCACGGTCTTTTAAATATTGTTTTAAATCATTTATTTTAAGCTCGCCGTAATGAAACAGACTTGCTGCCAAAGCGGCATCTGCTCCACCAACTGTAAGCGTATCGTAAAAATGCTCCATTGTTCCTGCACCACCCGATGCAATTACAGGTATGCCAACACTGTCTGCTACCGCACGTGTAAGCTCATTATCATACCCCTGCTTTACACCGTCACAGTCCATACTTGTAAGCAGTACCTCTCCTGCGCCCAGCTTTTCTGCCTTTTTAACCCATTCAATGCAGTCAATGCCAGTGTCAACTCTGCCACCGTTTAAGTAAACTGTCCATCCATTTCCGTCGATTCTTCGTTTTGCATCAACTGCCAGCACAACACACTGACTTCCAAAAACCATTGCTCCGTCAGCAATAAGCTGCGGATTTTTAATTGCAGCGGAATTAACTGATATTTTATCCGCACCCTCACGAAGTATTGCACGGAAATCGTCCACAGTCCTTATTCCTCCGCCCACGGTGAACGGAATAAAAACCTGACTCGCAACCTGACGCACCATATCAAGCACAATCGAGCGTGCATCACTTGAAGCTGTTATATCCAGAAACACAAGCTCATCTGCCCCTGCCTTATCATACTGCTTTGCGATTTCAACAGGGTCACCTGCATCCTTTAAATTTACAAAATTAACTCCTTTGACCACTCGCCCGTTGTGAACATCAAGGCACGGAATTATGCGTTTTGCAAGCATATAACTTCCTCCAGCTTTAAATTGTTTGTATACAGAGCTTTACCGATTATTACACCTGCAACGCCCGTGTTGTTAAGCTTACGCACGTCCTCAGCACAGCTTACGCCACCAGATGCAATTACATCAATTTTTACAGCTCTGCTCATTTCCTCCATAGCCTTCAGGTTCGGCCCTGTAAGCATACCATCAGTTGAAATATCGGTGTAAATTATAGTTTTAACACCAATATCCTCCATCATTTTTGCAAATTCAACAGCAGTAAAATCAGAAATCTGTTCCCAACCGCTTATTGCAACCCTGTTATCCTTTGCATCAATGCCGACAGCGATTTTGTCACCAAATTTTTTCACACTGTCAATAACAAGTTGTTTGTTTTTTACTGCCGATGTACCAAGTATAACACGTTTTACACCTAAATTCAATAAATTTTCTATATCTTCCAACGTTCTTATTCCGCCGCCTGTCTGGATAGGCACGTTTATTTCATTTAATATTTCTTTTATAGCTTCAATATTTACAGGCTTGCCTGCCCTTGCACCGTCAAGGTCAACAGTGTGTATATACGTTGCACCTGCATCCTGCCACCTTTTTGCCATATCGGCAGGGCGGTCACCGTAAACAGTGCTTTTATCATAATCCCCCTGAGTAAGCCTTACACATTTTCCGCCAAGCATATCTATTGCCGGATATATTATCATCAACTGTCCCCCCTGACAAAGTTTTCAAGTATTTTAAGCCCAATCTCACCGCTTTTTTCCGGATGAAACTGCGTTGCGTGTATGTTGCCGCACTGCACTGCAACGTCAAGCGTTGTCGCATAATCAACAGTTGCAGTTACAATCGATTTATCCAAAGCATCAAGATAATACGAATGAACAAAATAAACATAGCTGTTATTTTCAATGCCGTTAAAAATGTCACCACCTGAAATGGAAATGGTGTTCCAGCCAATTTGCGGCACCTTTAATCCCTTATCAGGGATTTTAACAATTTTGCCCTTAAGTATTCCAAGCCCCTCGCAGTTGCTCTCTTCACTGTAATCAAACAATAACTGCAAGCCCAGGCATATTCCAAACAACGGAATATTTTTTTCTACTGCTTTTTTTATTGCATTGTCTATTCCTGTTGCTTTGAGCTTTTCCATTGCAATACCAAACGAACCAACACCGGGCAAGATAAGCTTTTGTGCATTTTCTATTTTATTTACATCATTTGTAATCTCGCAATCGCAGCCAATAAACTTAACAGCCTTTTCAACGCTTTTTAAATTGCCTGCACCATAGTCTATTATTGTTATCATACCAACTCACCAATTTTATTTACTATATTCATAATTCTGTCTTTTTCCATTTTCATACTCACACGATTAACGACCAGACGTGCTGAAATGGGGCAGATTTCCTCAATAACTCCCAGACCGTTTTCGTATAAGGTCTTTCCGCTTTCAACTATATCCACAATTACATCTGCAAGCCCGATTATAGGGCCAAGCTCTACCGAGCCGTTAAGCTTTATAATTTCTATTGTCTGGTTTTTCTTTGTTGAAAAATAATCTCTTGCAATGTTGGGATACTTTGATGCCACCCTTATAAACCCTGCAGGTAACGGCTTGCTCGTGTCGCCGCAAACGCACATTTTACATTTGCCCAGGTTTAAGTCAAGCACCTCGTACAGATTCTTACCCTCTTCCAAAAGAGTATCCTTGCCCACTATACCAAAATCTGCAGCACCATAATGAACATATGTCGGAACGTCGGTTGCTTTTACAAGTATAAAATTGATTTTGTTTTTTTCATCTTTAAATATAAGCTTTCTTGATTTTTCTTTAAGCTCGTGACAATCAAATCCGATTTTCTCAAAAATTTCTATTGACTGCTCACTTAGTCTGCCCTTTGCAAGTGCAACTGTCAATTCCTTCAAAGCTCTTCACCTCCCGTAAAATCAGTTACTTTGGCATTTGCCTTTTCACCTGTTACAGTGTTGATTATTTCAACATCAGTTTCGTTTACTACACTTACAATTCCTGCTATATCCTTTGCTTTTGCATAAGCAATCGGATCATCATCAAGACACATTTCAACAGTAAGTCCGCTTGCACGCAAGCCCTCTGCAACTGCGAACGCCTCTTTTCGTGCATCCTTATAGTAAACAAGTGTATTAACGCAAGGCATATCAAAAGCTGTGTTGGCATAATTAAGAGCCGAAATCAGACGTTCTATTCCGATTGCCATACCCGTCGCGGGAAGCTTTCTCCCGAATTCACCCACAAGGTTATCATACCTTCCGCCACCGCATATAGGGAATCCCACGCCTCTTGCATAACCCTTTGTTATAATTCCTGTGTAATAATTAAGTCCCTGCACCATTCCCAAATCAACAGCAACATATTTTTCATAGCCGTAATCAACAAGTATATTATACACTTCAACAAGGTTGTCAAGAGCATTTTTTGCCGTTTCATCAAGAATAGAAAAATCTATGCTGTCTATTATTTCAATTCCGCCGAACATATTTGGCATATTTAAAATAAGTGCTTTAAGTTTGTCGTCCGCATCGCTTTCCGAAATAAGTTCTTTTATACCGACTAGACTTTTGTTATCTATAAGCTGACGAAGTGATTCTGTTTTGTCCTCAGGTAAATTAGCCTGACGTGCAAGTGCCTTAAAAAAGTCTGCGTGACCAACATCTATCTGAAAATCACTTAAACCTGTGCTGCACAAAGCCTTTATAGTGGCAGCGATAACCTCGGCATCCGCCTGAGGTGAATTATGCCCGATAAGTTCAATGCCGCCTTGCGTAAACTCCCGTTGCAAAGCACCAGCATGTGCATCACCGTCACGGAATGCTCTGCCAACATAACAAAGCCTTAAAGGAAGCGGTGCATTTTTAAGCTTGGTCGCCGTCATTCTCGCAATAGGCGTTGTGATATCGTGCCTTAAAGCAAGAATGTTACCGTTTCTGTCTATAAACTTAATAAGCTCTGTTGTATCTTCGCTTGAGAACACGTCGGTAAATTCAAAGGTTGGCGTTTGAACTTCAAAATAACCAAAGCTTAAAAAAGTATTTTTTATTGTGTTTTCTACAATGTTTTTAATATAGCAATCCTCAACCGTTATATCTAACGCACCGTTTGGAGTCTGTGTTTTTAACGTTTTCATAACTCTACCTCACTTTATTACGCTAAATCGTTAAAGTGATTATACTATTATATTTAATATTTGTCAATAGAATTTGCATAATTAATTAATTTATGTTAAAATATACATAAGAGGTGGTATAATGAAAGTCGGAATAGGCTATGATGTACATAAATTATGTGAAAATCGAAAACTGATATTAGGCGGTGTTGAAATCCCACATCAGCTCGGTTTGCTTGGTCATTCGGATGCAGATGTTTTGGTTCACGCAATAATGGACGCCCTTTTGGGTGCGTGTGCGTTAGGCGACATTGGCAAGCATTTTCCGGATACCGATATGCAATATAAAAACATATCAAGCATCGAGCTTTTAAAGCACGTAGGTATGTTGCTTAAAGAAAACAATTACACAATTAATAATATCGACAGTATAATTGTTGCACAGCAGCCAAAGGTTTCACCATATATTGATAGTATGCGTGAAAATATTGCCGATGCATTAGAACTTGACACCGATGTAGTAAGTGTAAAAGCAACCACAACCGAACAGCTTGGTTTCGAGGGCAGAAAAGAAGGTATTTCCGCCCACAGTATTGTCTCAGTTGAAAAATGTTAAAAGAAGATGCCACGGCATCTTCTTTTTAATATACATTTATAAAATTAACATTCTCATATTCTTTATCAAGATAGGCTTCAACACTTATATCGCTTATTAGATAATCAATCTCGGACATATCGCAAAGCCTGTATGCAGAGAAACGATTTATCTTGCTGTGGTCACAAAGGAAAACACTATGTTCTGAATTTTCCATCATTAATCTTCTGAGTGAAATTTCACTTTCAAAGCAATCATACAAAACACCATCCCTTGTAAGCGACTGTGCCGAGAAAAAGCAATAATCAGCATGAAACGATTTTAGCATTTCCTCCGTATGCATTCCTACAAAGCAAGAACGGTTTTCATAACTCAGCTTGCCACCCGCAAGAAACGAATTAATGTTATACTCTGCACAAGCAGATACAGATGCAAGGCTATTAGTAATTATTGTTATATCTTTTATGTCCTTTAAATATTCCAGCATAAAATATGTACTCGTGGAACAGTCAAGAAATATTACATCACCCGACTTTACAAGTGAGGCTGCACATTTTGCAACTGACTGCTTTTCCTGAGTGTTCTGATGACTACGAAGATAAAAGGGAATTTTACGATTTACAGACTCTTTTATTTCTGCACCGCCATAGCTACGCAAAATAAGTCCCTTAGCTTCAAGCCGTTTTAAATCTCTGCGTACACTTGACGGACTTATGTGTATCATTCTGGCAAGATATTCAACTGTTGCATAAGTATTTTTCTCAAGAAGATTCATAATCTCTTTTTCTCTTTCACTTCCGTACATAATATCCCTTCCTTTGCGTATTGTTGCTCATTTAATAACATAATTCATAAAATGTTTCATTTTATTCGCCATTGTTGATTTTTATTACTATTATTATACAATAATTATATAAAAATAACAATAGTAATGAAAGGATATATAAAATGAGTTTAAAAGACAAAAAATTATTTTTACTTGATATGGACGGCACTATTTACCTTGACAACGAATTGTTTGACGGCACGCTTGAATTTTTAGAATATTTAAAGCATACGGGCAGGCACTACATCTTTATAACAAACAATTCATCAAAAAGCATAGAAAAATATATGGAAAAACTTGAAAAGCTTGGTATAAAATCTTCTATACAGGATTTTTTAACATCTGCTGATGCTATGTGCGTTTATCTTAAAAAGAAGAAATATAAAAAAATATACGTACTTGGAACACAATCATTTATAAGTCAGCTTGAAAGCTGCGAGCTTCCTGTAACAACTTCACTTTCTGATGATATTGACTGTCTTTGTATGGGCTTTGATACCGAGCTTACATTTAATAAGCTGGAAGATGCGTGCATACTATTAAACAGAGCTATAGACTACGTTGCAACAAATCCCGACCTGGTATGCCCCACTTCATACGGATTTGTTCCCGACTGTGGCTCAGTAGCACAACTACTTTATGCTGCAACAAAAAGAACTCCTGAATACATAGGGAAACCAAAACCCGAAATGATATATATGGCAATGGATAAAGCAGGCTTTAGTAAAAACGAAACCGTTGTGGTGGGAGACAGATTATACACAGATATTGCCGCAGGTGCAAACGCACAGGTAGATACAATATTTGTATTAAGCGGCGAAGGCACTGTTGATGATTTGAAAAAAAGCTATATTAAACCATCATACGTGCTTGATAATATAAAAGAAATTTTAAATGAAATAAAATGCTAAATAATGGGAATAATAGCAATAAGAAAACGCCTTCAGCATATACTAATAGTATGTGCAGTTGCTCCAATTTTCAAAAACACACGAAAATAAATGAAAATCTTAGAAAACGAGAGGTTCTTAAATGTATTTTCATAATTTGGCAATAATTTAAACATAGCAAATAATGCATAAAAACCAATAAATGAGTATTATAATAATATCATTTAGCACTCAACCAACAAGAGTGCTAACAACCCAAAAAATATTCATTTAATATAAAGGAGGAAACACATAATGAACATTAAACCATTAGCAGACAGAGTAGTAATTAAAATGCTTGAAAGCGAAGAAACAACAAAAAGCGGTATCGTATTACCAGGCTCTGCAAAAGAAAAGCCACAGATGGCTGAAGTTGTTGCAGTTGGCCCCGGCGGTGTTGTTGACGGCAAGGAAATCGTTATGGAAGTAAAAGTTGGCGATAAGGTTATCAGCAGCAAATACGCAGGTACAGAAGTTAAATTTGACGGCGTTGAATACATTATTCTTCGCCAAAGTGACATTTTAGCAAAGATTGACTAATATAGGGAGGTAAATAAAATGGCTAAGGATATTTTATATGGAGAAGAAGCAAGAAAAGCTCTTGAAAGAGGCGTAAACCAGCTTGCAGATACAGTTAAAATCACATTAGGACCAAAGGGAAGAAACGTTGTTCTTGACAAAAAATTCGGTGCTCCCCTAATCACAAACGACGGTGTTACAATTGCAAAAGACGTTGAATTAGAAGACCCGTTTGAAAATATGGGTGCTCAGCTTGTTAAGGAAGTTGCAACAAAGACTAATGACGCTGCAGGTGACGGCACAACAACTGCTACACTTTTGGCTCAGGCAATTATCAGAGAAGGTCTTAAAAACGTTGCAGCAGGTGCTAACCCGATGATGATTAAAAAGGGTATTGCAGGTGCTGTTGATGCTGCTGTTACAGCTATCAAAGGCAACAGCAAGGCAATCAGCGGCAAAGAAGACATCGCTCAGGTTGCATCAATTTCAGCTGCAGACGAATCAGTTGGTGCATTAATAGCAGACGCTATGGATAAGGTTTCAAAGGATGGCGTTATCACATTAGAAGAAGGCAAAACTGCTGAGACATACTCAGAGGTTGTTGAAGGTATGCAGTTTGACAGAGGCTACATTTCACCATATATGGCAACAGATACAGAGAAAATGGAAGCTGTGCTTGATGACCCGTACATCTTAATCACAGATAAAAAGATTTCAAACATTCAGGATGTTCTTCCTGTTTTAGAGCAGATTGTTCAGCAGGGTAAAAAGCTTTTAATCATCGCCGAAGATTTAGAGGGCGAAGCTTTGGCAACTATCCTTGTAAATAAATTAAGAGGAACATTTACATGCGTTGCAGTTAAAGCTCCGGGCTTTGGTGACAGACGTAAGGCTATGCTTGAAGACATCGCAATTCTAACAGGTGGTGAGGTTATTTCTGACGATTTAGCTTTAGATCTTAAAGAAACAACAGTTGAACAGTTGGGTCGTGCTCATCAGGTTGTTGTACAGAAAGAAAACACAATTATCGTTGATGGTATGGGCAACAAAGAGGCAATTGCTGCAAGAGTTGCACAGATTAAAACTCAGATTGAAGAAACAACATCAGAATTTGATAAAGAAAAGCTTCAGGAGCGTCTTGCAAAATTGTCAGGCGGCGTAGCAGTTATCAAGGTTGGTGCTGCAACTGAAATCGAAATGAAAGAAAAGAAATTAAGAATTGAAGACGCTTTGGCTGCTACAAGAGCTGCTGTTGAAGAAGGTATCGTAGCAGGCGGCGGTACAGCATTTATCAATGCTATCCCTGCTGTTGAAGCTTTGCTTGACAACGTTTCAGGTGACGAAAAGACTGGTGTTCAGATTATTCTTAAAGCTTTGGAAGAGCCTGTTAAGCAGATTGCTAAAAACGCAGGTCTTGAAGGCTCAGTTATCGTTGAAAAGGTTAAAGAATCAAAAACAGGTATCGGTTACAACGCATTAATCGGCGAATATCAGGATATGGTTAAGTCAGGTATCGTTGACCCGACAAAGGTTACACGTTCAGCATTGCAGAATGCAGCAAGCGTTGCATCAATGATTCTTACAACAGAAAGTGTTGTTGCTGACAAACCTGCTCCCGAACCGGCAATGCCCGCAGGTGGCGCACCAGGCATGGGCGGAATGTATTAATTCCTGAAAGTAATTAATTATCAATAAAAAATTCAAGGCAGAAACGAATCAAAGCGTTTCTGCCTTCTTTATATAATTTACAAATCTTATATTATAGAGCATAGCAACAAAAATAATCCTAAAACAATTTTTTCAAAGTCCTTTCCATATGGGACAAATCATAAAAACCGCACTTGTGTGCAATTTCTGTTTTTGAAAAGTTGGAATTATCAATCATTTCCAAAGCCTTTTTACAGCGGTAACCGTTTATGTACTCCATAGGTGTACACTCGCATAAATTACGAAATGTGCGAAGAAAGGTCGAGCGAGAAAGAAAAGCCTTTTTGCATAACGATTCAATAGTAATTTTATTATCGTAGTTTTGATGTATATATTCAAGAACTTTAATAATTTCAATATTATATTTATTTAAAGCTTTTTCATCATTTTTTTGCATTTGATGGTAAAGCAAGCTCGACATCCAATACAATACTTTCCATGCCGTGTGATTTTTTAAAGGCTGCAGCTCTTCTGTGTCAAACATTCCATTTTCTTCAATAATACTTAAATCTGATTTCAAGGTCATAAGCTGACTGTACGAAAGATGCAAAAACAGCTTGTTTGAAAAACACTTACGCAAAAAAGGTTCTATTTCAACAAGATATATAAACCCCGGATAATTTGCAGATTCATTTTGATTATCAATTATAAATTTCTTTTGTAGTAAAATATGATAAACATCCAAATCCTCGGTGTCATAATATGCGTGAATTGCCATTGGCGGAATCACAAAAACATCACCGGTTTTTACATTAAAACATACATTTTCTATTTGATGCTTGCCTCTTCCTTTTATAATGATATTCATCTCATAAAAATCATGATTATGAGGTTCTATAGAGTAATCCTTATATAAAAATGCACGTACCATTTGTTTTTCATTTTTAAAATTTTGTTCCATATCACAGTGAAATTTAATATCCATTTTCACACCCCTATTTTGAAACTATTATACATAATTTTTCGGTTTTTGTACTATTTATAATACCACATTATATGTTATAATACAAGAAAAATATGAAAGAGGTTTTGTTATGCATAGAATAAAAAATCTACGTTCACAGGCTTTGAACAACACAGTTCGCTATGATGAGTTTTTTTATAAATATTATAAATTCTATACAAACAGCAAAAATACATCAAAAGAAGAAAAATATTCTGAGGCTTTTTATTTTGCATTTTCTAATTTGACACCTTTTATATCTGAAGACGAGCTTATCGTTGGAAAATGCGGATGCGGACTTTTACCTGCTGAGGAAGCAGAATGGAAAAACAAGTATATTAAAATTGCACAAGAAGCAAGCACCCGTGCAGGTGAGGGGCAGGATTCTCATTTGGCAATTGACTATGACCTTGTATTAAATTGCGGATTAAATGGGATTATTGAAAAAATTGACTATAACTTATCAATTTGTGATGAGGACAAGAAAACGTTTTATAAAACCTGCAAAAAATGTCTTGAAGCTGTAATAAAGCATTCTGAACGCCATGCTGATGCAGCAAAAGATATGGCAAAAAAAGCATCAAACGAGAATAGAAGAAAAGAGCTTGAAAAAATATCTGATATCTGCAGAAAAGTTCCCGCCAATCCGGCAGAAAGCTTTTATGAAGCAGTACAATCCGTACACTTTATTACATATTGTTTATCGATGAATCCATTAAGATATTGTCATCAACAGTTCCAGCTGGGGCATCCTGACCGTTATTTGTTAAAGTATTATAAAAAAGATATACAAAACGGCAGCATCACAAAAGAATATGCACAGCTGCTCCTTGATTGCCTTGGAATACAAATAAACAACCGTGTACCAAATGGGCTTTCAAGCGGTTATATGGTAGGTGGACGTGACGAAAATGGTAACATTGTGGCAAATGAGCTTACAAATATGTGTATGCAGGTCATTGATGACATAAGGCTGGTTTATCCTGCAGTCGGACTATGTTTCACAGACGGAATGGATGATATATATATTGAAAAAGCCTGTGAAATTTTATCTCACGGATGTTCGCACCCCGCAATATTCAATGATGACATTATAACAAAAGGATTAATGTATTATGGCGTGCCTGAAAATGAAGCACATAATTACATCCACAGTACTTGTGTTGAAATTACTCCTGTAGCGTCTTCCAATGTATGGGTAGCCAGTCCGTATACGAATATGCCACAGATTTTACTGGAGCTTCTTGACAAAGAATATGTCAGCTTCGATGAACTGTTATCCGCTTTTTTCGCAAAGCTTGATGTAAAAATCAAATACAATTTTGAAAATGAAAATTCCAAGCGAAAAATCCGCTGTGAAAATTCAATTAACCCCCTGCTTTCTTGCTTTATTAATGATTGTCTTGCAAACGGAACAGACATTGAACAGGGCGGTGCAAGATACAACTGGATTATGCCTTCTTTCGTCGGAATGGCAAACCTAGTTGACTCATTATATGCACTGAAAAATATAGTATTCGAAAAAAAAGAGTTAAGCATCAAGGAATTTAAAACTATACTTGACAATAATTTTGAAGGAGAAGAACTTTTCAGACAGCGTTTATTAAACAGTATTCCAAAGTATGGTAATAACATTGATGAAATTGATTGCTTTTATAGTACAATAGCAGAACATATAACATCAGAATGTAAAAAATATAACGGAGTACATTCAAACAGTTTGCTTATTCCAAGCGTATTTTGTTGGATAATGCACGAGCGTTTCGGGCAAGAAACCGGTGCCACCCCGGATGGTAGAAAATCAGGATTTCCGCTTGGTGACGGTTCAGGTCCGTGTCAGGGCAGAGAAGCAAATGGTCCTACAGCCTCTATACTGTCTTCAACAAAGTGGGCTCATCACAAATTTATAGGCGGTGTTGCTGTCAATATGAAATTTTCAAAAAAATCCTTGGGGTTAAATTCACTTAATATAATGAAAAGCCTTATTAAAACTTTTCTTAAAAAAGGTGGATTTGAAATGCAAATTAATGTAACAGACAAAAGTACTTTGGAAAAAGCTGCAGTAAATCCTGAAATGTACAGTGACCTTGTTGTAAGAATCGGTGGATATAGTGATTATTTTGTGAAACTATCTCCCAAAATGCAGCAAGAGATAATTTTAAGAACGGAGCATAATATATAAATGACCGGTAAGATATTTAACATTCAGCGTTTTTCAACAAATGACGGTCCGGGCATAAGAACTACTGTCTTTTTAAAAGGCTGTCCTCTTTCTTGCATATGGTGTCATAACCCGGAATCACAATCAATTTATCCTGAGATTTTTTATGATGAAAGAAAATGCATGTATTGCAGAATGTGCGAAAAAATCTGCAAACATAATCAACACATATTTGATTCAAGCAAACATATTTTTTTGCGTAACAACTGCGAAAAATGTATGGAATGTGTAGCGGAATGTCCTGCAGGGGCTTTTGAGATTTGCGGAAAAGAATCAACTGTTGATAAAATCATTTCTGAAGTTGTAAAAGATACAGAGTTTTATGAACAATCAGGCGGCGGTATTACGCTTTCCGGCGGTGAGCCTCTTATGCAATATGAGTTTTCTCTTGAAATATTGAAAAAAGCTAAAGAAAAAAGTATTCATACTGCAGTTGAAACAAGTGGATATTGCAATAGAAATTTAAACAAAATAAGCAGATATGTCGATTTATGGTTATATGACATAAAACTGTTTTCAGAAAGTGAGCATATTAAATGTACAGGTGTTTCAAACAAAAAAATACTTGATAATCTATATTTCCTCGACAACAATGGAGAAAAAATCATTTTACGATGCCCGATAATTCCTGAAATCAACAATACACAAGAGCATTTTGACAGAGTTGCCAATCTGGCAAACAACTTAAAAAATGTTAAAGCAATACATTTTGAGCCATACCATCCTATGGGGATTGATAAAGCAACCAACCTTGGAATAACTAAAGTATATAAAAACAAAAATTTTCTGCAAAAAGAGGATATAAGCCTTTTTGCAAACAGCGTAAGAAATAAAACAAATATTGTTGTTGAAGTCTTATAAATTAAGAAGAAGGCGGGTTATCCGCCTTCTTCCTTTGAATTTACTTTGAATTCTGTACCAATTTTATTTAATTAAAACACATTGCTTTATGCAGTCTGTGCATTTTATCCTAGCCAAAATTATTCTTCCATTTGTTTTCCTAAAAACATTGATGCACTTTTTGCAAGCTTTTCTTCAGTATCCGAGAAAGTTATATCTCCATCATTCAAAAATACTACTGCACCAATCGAGTCACCCTCTGATATAATCGGCTGAATTACACCTGCATTATATTTATCCGTTCCGTCAACCACACTCATATTTTTTGTTACACCGTTTTTAACAACAAAAGCGGTTTTTTCTTCCATTATTTTTTCTATGTCGTCGGATACTCTTTTGTCAAGAAACTCTTTTTTAGGTGCTCCCGAAACCGCAATTATGTTATCCTTGTCTGAAATACAAACAGGGCAACCTGCAGTTTTTGCCAAAGCCTCGGCATATTGCACAGCAAAATTGCCAAGCTCTCCAATCGGAGAATATTTCTTGAATATAACCTCACCATCTCTATTTGTAAATATTTCCAAAGGGTCGCCCTCACGAATTCGCATTGTACGTCTTATTTCTTTAGGTATGACAACACGTCCTAAGTCGTCTATTCTTCTTACAATTCCTGTTGCTTTCATATTGTAAATGCTCCTTTTGTTTGAATTTACAGTAGTATTGTGTGCAACTGAGGAATTTTTATGTAAAGAAAAAATTGGTACATTTATTAATGCACCAATTTCAAAAGCACAAATCAAATATTTAATAATACAACAGATACTATGCCTAATATAAAGCCTGCAAACTGTTTGTTCGTAAGTCTTTCTTTATAAAATACTCTCGAAACAACATATGTAACAATAATTCCGCCTGCAGAAATTAGAGGAAACATTATAGAAACAGACATTCTTGCAGATAAAATCATAACAAACAGATTAACTGCTCCGTTCATCAGACCGCAGATTAGTCCGTAATGCCAACCACATTTAATATAATTTACCATTTCTTTTCTTTCTTTAACAAAGCAAATAATCAAAAGTACAACGGCAGAAATCAAAAGTGCAATTATCATAAATTCGTTTTTGTATGCGCCGTCAAATCTTACCTGCTGTAAATTCTGAAATACCGAGCATAAGCCACCTGATACAAACGCTATTATTACACTTATTACCCATTTTAACGATATTGTTGCATCATCACCTGTTTTGTTGATGAGAAACAAAGAAATCATCAGCAAAATAATTCCCGGAATAAATCCGATGCTCATAGACTCGTGTAGAAAAATCAGTCCGTAAACCGTTGGCAACATAAGCGAATATGATGAAATAAGGCTTGTTAACGAAACTGAACCACAAGCGATTGCAATAAAAATCGAAACATTCGACAACGAAAAAACTGTTGCAAACAAAATCGAATATGGGATTATTTTTGCATCAAAGTACATATTTTTTGACGTAAGCACAAAGAAAAGCATCGATGCAACAGCAGTTAACACACCGAACAAATATACGCCGTCACCTTTTGTTTTTTCAGAATATGGTTTTTTTATAATGTTCTGACCTGCAACAAACAGTATTATTGTTACCAGATATAAAGCATTCATTTAATTCCTCCCAAAAGTATTAACCCTTCCAGTTAGGATTAAATCCGCTTATATCGTTGCCGTCCAACATCAGTGTTCGATAATATGTAAGCAAATCGTCAACCTTTATATTGTCATTGTTAATACTTCTTATTGTGTTATATTCAGGCAAATTCCAAGCCAGATGATTTGTATTCCAGCAATGGAATTTTTTAACACCTGCATTTTGCATTTGTGCAACAACCTTTTTGTAATAATCAAGGGTCTGAGTGTTAGCCCACGGTAATACATTATATACCTCAACTCCATATTTTTCAAGAGCAAGATATTCTTTTGCGTAACCCAAAACCTTTTCTACGTTTGTTGCAAAGTTTCTTTTTACAATTTCAGTATCTAACGTTTTGGCGTTATACTTATCCATATCAATTGTGCCATCATCCTTAAGGCATCCGTCAAGGTCTTCGTATATTTCCATATCGTGCTGAGTGGCAGCATCAATAAGACCAAGCCTTGCCCATTCTTCGACATCAAGACCAAGATGCTTTGATGTTGCAAGACCATAATCTGTAATTACGTTAAGCCTAATATTGCTACCGATTAATTCTCTTACCCGTTTTACAAAGTCTGTCATAAATTCGCACCAAACACCATGCAATCTTTCATCTGAAACAGGCAAAGTAATCGGGTCAACATCAGGATACAACTCCCTAAATCTGTCTATAACAGGCTGTTCAAATCCAATATGAATACCTCTTGTAAATATCAGTGAAATTCCGTCAAAACCACACTCAAGGCCTAATTTCAATGAATTGAGCATATAATCTCTTACCTCGGGATAAGCAAATGAACAAGCTTTTATTGTTCTGCCGTCACGGTTTTTACAATAATACTGCTTGTTATCAGCAAAGAAATTCTTACTGTAAAACGGAATTCCGCCACTTAATACAAAATTGGCAGGACTCATTCTGACCGATGAGTACATTTTCATTCCATATTTGTGTCCATATTCAACATATCTGGTCAAAAGCTTTTTCGGCTCAAAATTGTAACCATTCCATTTTTTGGGAAGAAAGCTTGAAAGCGGCACATAGCTGTCATCTTGAATCTGATCTCCAAAAGGATATGTTTCAATATTGCAAATATCAACATTTGAATTTTTCAGTGCATATATCTTCATCAATGTGTCATCATAGGTTTTATATTCCTCTGTGATGAACGGGTCAATATCAATATGCCCCTGAACACATCTGTTTTTCTCGCCATTGTAAGCTTCTATTTCAGCCTCATCCATTTTTTCGCATCTTATCCATACCAGATTTGATGCAGGATTCCCGTTGGTTTCAGGCTTCCTGATAATAAGCCTTTGTCCAGTTAAATCAGCACTTTTCCAATAATACTCCTGCATATATTCATAAGTCATCCACACCTTTGGATTACCCTGTGGCGGAGTTCTTAAGCCTGCAAAACATAAATCATCAGTAAGCTTTGCATAAGTATAATGGTCAGTTCCAAAATCAATCTGACACAAGTAAATTCTGTGCCATCCCTCAAGATCAAGCTCAAGCTCAATATTTTCAGGTCGTGCTTCCTGAGCTGCCACCAACATTGTGCCGGTTCCAAGCTTTGTTTCATAAGACATACTACGCCATTTTGACAATTCAAATTTCTCTGATATGTTTTCTTTGTTCACGGCAATAGCCGGCAAGTCATAAAAAACACTCATATAAATCTCTCCCCTGATAATATTAACGGCTCTTTTGCGTGTATTAAACGCACGCAAAAGAACCATTTGAATTAATATTTGTATACTACAATTCCGTATAAAACGCCCGTTGTTGTATGTATTGCAACTCTGTAATTCGGATTCATTGAATATACATATGACTGCAGCTCGTTTGCACTTAATTGTGTAATCTTTTTATCACTTCTGCTCATATCACACAAATAAATCATCTTTAAATTGCCGCCAATCCTATATATACCACTGCTTCCGGTCGGGTCAACAGGTGCTCCCGCAGTTGCAGGAATATTCATAGTTGTTTTAATAACATTTGAATTCGCCTGATGGATAATACCATAGAACAAATGATGATCAGCACCGGCGGTACCAGCATTTGAACCATCGTTGAACAATATCTGACCGGGAAGTGTGTTACCTGCACTTGCATCAAATACAGGACCGTTGTTATGAATCTCATAAACAAGACCGTCAACATCAGAATATGCTATAATATCACCCTTGCTAATATTGCTTACCAAAGAAGGATCTTCAACAGTAAGCTTAACCTTTGCGTTGCCTGCCATCGTGATACCGTCAATTTTAATAACTTCAACTCCATCGTCGTCAAATGTCGTTTTCATATCGGTAACAAGTGTAAGTGAATCGTATCCTGCACCTGAGCCTCCGCCTGATGTATCTCTTATAACAATAGCTTTTGCAACAGCATCATCATCAAAATCAACACCGTATGCATCAACAGTAATATTTGTCTGACCAATTATATAAGTATTAAGATAATTTGTGTTTCTGATTTTATATAATCCGTCATTTCCATAATTTGCAGGGTCCGCAGGCACCGCAAAAATAACAGTACTGCTATCTAATAGGAAGCTTACATTATTTCCGCTGAAGAAAAATTCTCCCCACTTAGACCAACGGTTACCTGTTGAAGTGTACTTAGACAAATTCGCAGCTGTTTCGCCTCTTCCTGAAACTGAGGTATCAATAGCATTGATAGTGTTTTTCCCGTTTGTGGTAAAGCGTATAAGCTGCGGAATCGAGTCAGCCTGTACAACACCTGCATCGTCAGTTTTCAAGTCTGTAAGTGCATCTGTTCCGCTTTTCTTTGTGCCGTCAATAGTGATTTTTTCGTCAGTATTGTACACCTCTGGTTCAAGTGCATCCTCAGCAAGCAGCTTAACATACAAGCTTTCGCTCATTGTATTTTCAGTTTCTGTAGCTTTAATCAAATAACCGAACTTCCATTTGTCAGAAGTGTCAAGGCTTACTGCGGCAACCTTTTCATCCATATCAAGATAGAACACACCGCTATCGCCCACACTTAAATCAATCGCATTGTTGTTTCCGGCAGTAACCGCTGCCATATAACTGTCTGCAATGCGGAAGCTTTCGCCATCAACTGTTATTATTTCACCCTCGGCATCGACTTCGATATTTGAAATCACACCAAATACAGGGTCGTTAAATACAGTGGCAGTTAACACTGATAAATCATTACTTAGTGCAACTGATAAAACATCCCACTTGGAAAGGTCACCGATTCCGATATCGTCTCCCCACATACCTTTAAGTGACACTATATCATAATCATCAGGTGAAATTGAAATCATACTGCCATACATATCTGCTACAAATCCATCAGATACATTCACAGAATTTACAACATAATTTGTAAATTCAAACACGTTTATTACATCGTAAACATAGTCGTCATTGTTGTCTATAAGTGTAACAGTACCAGTTGCAGGAGCAAGTGTATCCAGAGTAAAGCCAGGGAATGCAACTCCGTTGTAAATAACGTCAACCTCATCAGAAATCTCATATTCTATAGCCTTTTTGTCGCCTTCAACAACAAAATTTGTATATGAGAACTGAGCACTTGTGCGAAGTATATCATCCGCCTTTACAGTTACAATATTATTCTTTCTGTCATTTAATGTGTATGTTATTATTTCGTAATCATCATTTTCGTCTTCAATGTAATACGCCTTTACATTGTAACCAAGATAATCACCAATGTCCAAATCACCTGCAAAATAGCTGACACCATTGATACGTACAATGTTTTCAGGCTGCTTTGCCTTTCTTGTAAGTGTTGTTATTTCATTTGCATCAATAATTCCATCAACAGTTTTAATATCAAAGTTTACATCAAGCAGTGTTTCGCCCTCAATTGCCTTATACTCTTTGGCAACACCAAAGCCAACCTGCTGCAACACCTCAGTGTGCAATGCTTTGTATATTAAATTAATAAGCTTTTCATAAGTAATGTCCTCTCCAACAAGACCTGTAACGTCATTGCAGATTTTAACCTCATTACCTATTGTTAAATATCCAACAGGATATCCGCCGTTTTTATCAGCAAGCATTTCGTAGCCGATAACATTAACAAGTGCTGTTACTGCCTCTTCATACTTTACAGTGTCATCAGGTCTGAAGCTGCCATCACCAAAGCCACTTACAACGCCAAGGTCGGCTGCCGCCTGAATACTGCCTGCATAAGCGTTTTTGGCAATATCATTGAATGAATACGACTGATAAACCATATTCTTTGTGCTTTCAGCATTGTACAGCTTAAGAAGAATATCGCACATTTCTCCTCTTGTAATAATATGCTCTAGGTCATATTCATCGTCAGTCTGTATAACTCCGATTTGTTCCAGAAGTGTGATTGCCTTTTCAGTATAAGGCAACGAAGCATCAGAGCTTGCATACGCAAATGGCACAGAAATAATACTTAATATTAATAACAGTGCCGTTAATTTGATTACTGTTTTCAATGTGTGTTTCCTCCTCTCGCCATTACTTTAAGCCAAGCAGCATATTTATAACCTTTGCAGCCTGAGCACGTGTTGTAAAATCAGTTGGTGCAAACATATTACCACCAACACCGTTAATAATCTCTGCACTGTAAAGAGCTGAAACACTTACCTTTGCATAATCAGCAATATCTTTACCGTCTTCAAAGCTTAATGCAAGATTGCCGTTAAGCTCTACACCTGCAGCAGTCAAAGCTCTGTAAGCCATTACAGCCATATCCTGACGTGTGATATTTTCGCCAACACCAAAGCTGTTGTCAAAGCCTTTAACTATACCAAGGCTGTCTGCAGTTGCTATATAAGGATAACACCAGTCTGCTTTTGCTACGTCGTTATAAACAACATCTGAGCTGTCTGCCTTCAAATCAAATGCAAGCACAAGCATTTTAACAAACTGTTCTCTTGTAACATTGGCATTCGGAGCAAACCGGTCATCACCAACGCCGTTTATAACGCCAAGCTTTGCAAGATTGTAAATGCTTTCGTGAGCCCAAGAGCCAACCTCGTTTATATCTGAAAATGAAACAGTTGTTTCAACAGGCTTTGTTACTTCTTCTTTCTTTTCTTCAACATCGCCTAAATACGAAACGTTTGTTTTCACTCCACCGCCGAAGGAACCGCCGCCTCCGCCGCCACCTGATGAACCTCCGCCTGTTACAGGACGGTTGTTATTATTGCCCTGATTCTGATTAACAGGTGTAAAGAAGTTTGCAAATGCAGTCTGTATTTCTGCAACTGATTTAAAGCTCTTATGAGCAAGTGCCTTACCAAGCTCAAGCTTGTCTGCAGTTACAAAATCGCCACTTAAATCAAGATTTAAAATGTTGTTATAAGCAACAAGCACATCAGCTAAGCTTTCACGTGTTGCATTATTTACCATACCTATTGCAACCGCCACTTTATAACACTTGTTAATATCCTCTATATCAAGAGGTTTTAGCTGCTGACGAACATTCATAAAAGCCTTATGTATTTCTTCCTTATCTGTTTTTGCCTTGTACTCGTCCTCTTCTGTTTCATACTCGAAGTCTTCAGGCTTATATTCATCACCCAAGTCTATTGAAAGACATTCATCATAGCGTATAAGTGCTGCACCGATATCTGTTGTTGTATTTAATGTACCAATACCAACAGCCTTTTCAAACAAGCCGACAAATTGTTCAATTGTTGTAATTGATGTAACTCCTGCTTCGTCTCTTACGGCAACAAAAGCTTCACCTGTTGCAGCTTCGGCTGAAGCATAAGCATTATAAAGCTCAGCAGGCACACTTAAAACACCTGTATCTGTCATATTCTGCTTTAAAGCAAGCCCAATATTTGCTGTAGTTGCTGTACTTGCTGCCAACAATGCAGAATTCACTTCACCAACAGTTGCATAATAGAATGGTACTGTTCGCTGTGCTAATTCAATATCATCTGCACCCTCGCCAAGGATTATATTGTAATAACCGCTTTGGATATACGCAGGTAGCTTTATTGAGAAATCCACTGCACCGTCTTCTGCAGTTGTTAATTCATCAACAGCGTAAACTATTGTTGCAAAATTTTGCGGAGTAATGTCCGCAGGTGTACTTCCTGCTGACATTACATACACAGAGATTTTCTGCTCACCACCATCTGCAACACCGTTTAATGTAACCTGTCTTGTTTGACTGTTAACTGTAGCCGTTAATGAATATCCTGCTGAAAATACATTTAAACTAAAAGAGAAAATGCTAGCAATTATCAATACCAGTGTAACAATACTTTTAAATTTTTTCATTATTTCACTCCGTTCCTAATGTAGCCAGCAACCTTGTTATAGCCGCTACAGCCTGTGCTCTTGTAACATTGCCTTTCGGTGAGAATTTCTGTTCACCAACACCCTCCATCAATTCAAGTGCTGATGCCTTATTTACGCTTGCCTTTGTCCAGTCTGCAATACTTCCGCTGTCTGCAAAGCTTGCAGAATTTCCGCTTGGTGCAATGCCACATTTTTTATCATATACACGAACAATTATATCCGCCATTTCTTCTCTTGTGATTGCATTTTCTGGCTTGAACACATTGCCATTTAATAATTCGTCATTAATATAACCTAAATCATAAGCCTGCTGCAGATATGTTGCAAACCAGTCATCGGGATTAACATCGTTTGCTATGCCCTTATATAATGTTAAGTCGTAGAAAATATTCTTTTCTTTCAAAGCACGAACAATCATAGCAACAAACTGTGATCTTGTTACCTCTGAATCAGGGTCATAAATGCCTTCTTCAACGCCCTTTACAAAGCCTGCCTTTGCAGCCTTTAAGATTTCATCCTTTGCCCAGTGACCATCAATATCACTAAACGTTGGATTTACAGCAACAGTATCAGCCTCAAGAATGCCAAAATCAGAGATATAACCAACTTTGCTGAACTCGTTCTTAGCATCTTCTATGTCCGAATCAAACATCCAATCCTCAACAGCAATAATCCATAAATTGCCATCTCTTAATGCCCAAGCATTACCCTTGTCTGTTGTAGCAAGTACTTCAGATGTAGCAGTTGGCTTTAATACCTGTACAGTCATGCCATCAGCATTCACATCAGTTTCGCTTGTGTAATACTTATCAATTTCAGGAACCGCACCTAAATCCTTACGTGCTCCCATAAATACAACCTTTTTATATTCCGGACGTGATCTTAACATTTCACAAAGTGATGGTCCGTAAAGTCTTGATGCCGGAGCATCAGACATATTTGTAACCAACAACTCTGTATCAATCCACGGATCCATCAAAGGCAAAAGTACAAAATCAGAAGTTACACGCGGATATGATCTGTTAACCATATCACCATCATAATGAACAGCTGTGAAAATGTTTGGCTTATACCACCAAGCATCAGCAGCGGGATACATATAACCGTGATCATACACATACTTTGACTTAACCAGTTCCTTTACTCTTGAAGGTTGTGTCAGTATTTTACGGTAGTTGTTAGCCCATTCATATAATGCTGGCTTTGTTTCGTAAGCATATGCCTGTATAATTATACCTGAATTGTTATTGGAAATAAGGAAATCATAAATTCCCTTTGCACCGGTGTCAAGCAACAAATTAAAATGATCGTGCATATATTCCTCAGTTGGATAGCTCGTTTCGCCCGATTCATACTTCAAATTAATATTTTCTTCAGTATTAGTTTCGGTTACAACAAGCCAAACCGTCTTCTTGCTGGCATTTGCCTGACTGTAATACGAACCGTTTCTACCCATTGACTTTGGTGTTGCACCATAAGTTTCGCAGCCTATTCCATCAAAACCATAGTTTTCTGATGTAGCAATACGATATGAAGAATATGAATCAGTCATCTTATACACAACAGGTGTATCAATGTACTTTTTCACAGCTTCAGCCATATCGTTATCAAAATCACGATGCTTTTCTGAAACGAAATCGGTAAAATCGCTCCACATTCTGCTGTTATATGTATCAGAATAATAAAGCTCGTTTGTATAAGCATCAGCCGCATAAGTGCCATAGCCGCCCGCTTCATCTTTATCGGTTGTATAAAGCGGAATTATAAGTGCAGCCTTTTCAAAGCTTTCAAGAGCAGGTGTGATTTTCCAGGAATCGTTTAAAACATCAATTGTTCTATATCTTGTTTCCAAAAACTTAGCATATTTTTCATTTGCAGTATCATTGAATACTCTTGCAGATTCCATATCATTGGCGTAAGAAGACTCATTAAAGCACAAGTCAATCCACATTGTAAATCCATCGCCAACCTCAAGTCTTTCTGCAAATTCGCCAACATTTTTAACTGTTATATCGCCAAATTCCAGGAAGTTACTAAAGTTAGATGTGGGCCTGCCTTTGAACTTTGGAGTAAATGCAACTGTGTATGCCTTGCCTTCGCCTTCCGGTAACTCAACCTCGGCACTAAAACGCCAGTTGCCGCCGCCTAAGCTTTCAATCTTGCCGTCACCATTCTGAACAGCATTTTGTGTTTCCTGATCAATAACAATAAACTTTACAGCTGTTCCTTCGGGATTAGCATAATTTGCAAAACCATTTCCCGGTGCATCAAGAGTTACAGTACCGCTTTCAGTAACGTCTTTTACACGTACAGTTGCTCTACCATTATCAATACCTCTGATATAATAAGCCTCAAAATCGTGTCTTGCACGGTCAAGTCTATCATTCAACTGAATTGAGTAATTTATGCCTTTTTCATCAAGTACAGCGAAAAGATATTCAAAAGCCCAAGTGGGATAATCAATATTAAAGCCTCGGCTGTTGATATAAATATCAGTTACGTTATGCTCAACAAGTCTGCCGATAAATTCAAGGTCAGCCTGGAAATTCTTTTCGTTGTTTGCCGGGTTGTTAACATCAAAATAGCAAAGATAATCAAAAGCAACCATACCGCCTAATGGTATATAAGGCACACCGTCTCTTATCTTGGTGAATGTCTGATTTACATACCAGAAATGACAATTTCCTGATTTTTCACTGTCCAAAAAGCCGTAACTCATAGGCTTGTAATGCTCGCCTACATTTGGTTTGCTTTTAACAAGGTTAACGTTTATCACATCGTTCTGCATTAATTTGGTCTTATGAAGTCCAACCGTCGCAGTATATGCACCTTTAGGAATAGCCTCGGTTACAGTAAATGAACAGCTTAATTCATTTTCTTCTCCCGGAATCCACTTTGAAGTTTCAACAGTTTCACTGCCTTCCAATACACCCCAAAGCACATCCTCTTTCCACAAAGCCACATAAGCAGTTGTATCATAATCAATAGCAGTATTTGAAGTTGCTTTTAAGCTCACTTCAAAAGGTACATCTGCAGAAATATCTGCCGGGAAGCTGATGTTTCCCGTTGTAATAGTCTTCATTTCAGGGTTTTTATGCTCTTTACTTCCGATATAAACATTTGAAACTGTTGCAAATGCTTCACCGTTATCATAATCAGCACCAACAATACCCGTTGTAACCTGATGCTCACCAAAGGCTGCATTAAAAGGAACCTCAAGCTCAAAGCTATCAGTATATTCATAGCCAGGTGTCCATGTATTAATAGGAACTTCCGGAGATTTTACAACCTTGTACACAACCTCGCCCTTACGCTCAAGCTGTGCATAAATCTTCAACTCACCTGTTACTCTTTCTTTAACCTTGTTTGATACTTCTATGGTGATTGTTTCTTTACGCTGATAAAGCTCTTTGTCAACCGAACCGCCAACATATTCAGCTTTAACAGTGCTTCTTTTGTAAGGTGGATTACCTGTATTAGGAGCCCACTCCCATTCAGCAGGAACAACAGCCAAAGCATCACAACCCTGAATAACCTTTGAGTCTAAGCCTCTGTGTTCAGGAACAACAAGACTTATGCTGTGCTTACCTCTCTCAAGAACTCTTGTATCAAGCTTGCACCAATTGAAGCCAAGACCATATTGTGTATCAGCAAACATCGAACTGCCAATGTCTGAATTCTTAAAATCAGCATACTCGCTGCCATCAATAGACCACTGGATTTTTGAAATATGTGATACATTAGGTGTAAGCACAAGTGCCCATATATCGTAATTCTGTTCTACCGAAATCTGAAAAGGTGCCTTTATTTCGGGACAATTATTCGGCATATCATTTAAAAATGACCATAAATGACTTCCGCCATAAGCAGAAGAATTGGTTCTGACACCAAAACCTGTAAACTCAGTATCCTCAGCCTCTATCCATATTGACTGGTATCCTCTTATGGCGAATACCTCGATGTTTACACAATTTATAATGAATACAAGTGTCAGTAATAAATATAACGCTTTTTTTAGCACTCCGGTACCCTCCTTTAATAAACAACAGATGAAGAAATAATATTTCCCTTAATCAAATCATCCCATAAGTATAAATATAACTTGTGTCCTGTTACATCCGCAGGAAGTGTAAAGCCTGCACTTAACGGACTGTAATCAGCTGTCAATGCACAGCTATCCATAGCCATAGAAACTATTGCACCTTCGCTGTCCTTAAGTACAGCAAGTAAAGTTGCGTTGCTTTGACTTCCGGGAACATTGTTGCGGACTTCTGCAGTAGCTGTCACTGTGCTTCCACCTGTTACACTACCTGTCAGACCGAAATTCTTTGTTGAGAACTCGCCAAGCTTTTTAACTGTTACAGCAAGCTCTTCAGTTAGCGTTGCACCGAAACATACAGATGTTACATTAACAGTAACCTCAGCATCGGCAGCACTATATAAAGGTTGTGTAACAACACCGGCATTTGTAATATAATCAGTATTGCCTGAAGTATATGTCATTGTGCTTCCGTAAGCACCGGTTGACGGGAATGTATAAGCATCTGTTATTCCATTTGCAACTGCATTTTTTATAACATTCAAATCACACGCTGCATAAACCCAGTCAACATTAAGCTTTGCGGCTTCCTCAATCGGTTTCCAGTTATAAGCAGACGGCACCATAACGATGCAGTCAAATGCCCAGATGTAACCACCGGGTACTCTTTGTACAGGCATAATGCTTATATTATGATTACCTGCAGCAAAATTAACTGTTGTAACAGGATTCCATGTCAGGTCGGCATTACCAAGACCTGAAAAAGTTCCAAATAAGCCTACCGGTTGATAGTCCGAACGGGTCGGAACACCAACATATCCTATTTTTGTTCCTGAATTATCTGTGAACACAGCATCTGCACCATCAACTGAATATTTAAAATCAGAAACCCAGTCGATATTTGGTCTTGTAGAAACTACCCAGATATCATATTCACATTCTGAATTCACATTAAATGTATAATCAAGATGATAGTTTTCACTTCCTGTGGGAGATACATTTCTTAATGTAATCGCACTTCCACCGCTTGCACCGCCAAGTGCTGTTGTAGAGGTCAAGTTACTTGTAACATCCTCGTTTTCAGCCTCAAGCCATATAATATTCGGTGTGATATCTGCGGCAAATGACACCGTTGTCATAAGCAAAAGTACTGCCACAGTTAAATATATAAAACGAAAAACAAAACTTTTCATTATATCATTCCTTTCATTAATGAACCCCGTATGCCTTAAACTTAAAAATTTGCACACTTTTAATTTGTCGTTCTCGTAAGGCTATTATTTATCCCTTTACGCCGCTCATATTAGCACCCGCAAGTATCTGCTTCTGGAATATACTATAAATAATTACAGGAGGCATAATAGCAAACACCAATGCCACCACATACATATCCATAGGATATCCGCCGTCCTTCATTGTAAATATCTTTACCAATACAGGATGCAAATTTACATTCTTAAGAATTATATACGGCCATAAGAAGTTTTGCCACGAAGCGTTGAATGACTGAATAGCCACAACAACAAGTATCGGCTTGCTTAAAGGCACAATAATTCTTGCAAAAATTCCTATAGGTCCGCAACCGTCAAGCCTTGCAGCTTCAACATAGGATGACGGAATTGAATCAAAATAGTTTTTAAACATCAAAACATAAAACGAACGCACGCCTGCCATCAACCACAATGGAACATATGAATTTGTAATGTTCGCATGAATAATCGGAAAATCAAGAAACACTTTAAAAAGCGGAATCATATTGATTGATGTAGGCATCATAAGTGTCCATAACACAAGTGAAAAAACAACTGTATGACCCTTAGGCTTCATACATGATAAAACATAAGCAAAAATTCCGTTTATTACTAATGTAAATACCAATTCACCGCCTGCAAGTATGAATGTGTTTTTATAATACTTCATAAAATTCATACTTTTCCAGCCTTCAACAAGCTTTTCGGGATGAAAAGACTTCGGGAAAAATGTAGGCGGAATACTTAAAAACTCGTTCATATCCTTTAAGCTGGATAGCATTAACCACACAATAGGGAAAAAGCATATACAACAGATTAATATTAAAAATGTAAATATCAGCCAGTATAATACTTTAACCTTTGTTCTTTTTAAATCAAGGAAGCTTATAATACCTTCCGTTTTGTTATTAAATGCCTTCATCGTATTAAGCTCCCCTCCTTACTGCTCAAGCTTTTTCTGAAGCTTAAAATATACAATAGTAAGCCCAATCAGAATAACAAATGTAATTACACCTACAACCATTGAATTTTCAGGCTTGAAATACGTAAATGCGTATCTGTAACCTAACAAATTAAGTGAAACAGATGCATCATTAGGACCACCGTCTGTCATTGCCATTGGTTCATTCATAATCTGGAAGATACCAACAATCTGATTTACAAACTGCAAAAGTGCAAAGCCTGAAATATGAGGCAATGTAATATTTTTTGTTTTCTGCCAAAGATTTGCACCGTCAATAGTTGCCGCCTCATAAAGCTCATTATTAACGCTTTGCAGGCTGGCAAGATAGAATATTGAGGTACCACCCATACCTCTCCATGTCATTGAAATAACAATAAGAGGTATGGTAAGGCTTGCATTCTGAAGCCATTGTGAACCTTCAACACCAATTTTTGCAAGCAACATATTAAATACGCCGCCGTCTCCTGGCAAATACAAAAAGTACCAAAGAAGCGAAGCTGCAACAGATGGCACCATTGCCGGAAAATAAACCGTAAATTTGAAAAACGATTTGATATGTACCATCTCATTAATCATAATAGCCAGTATAATCGGCATAGGATAACCTATTATAAGTGACCATACAACATAAGAAACAGTGTTTTTTAACGTTTTTAAAAATGTTGAATTGCTTATTACTTCGATGTAGTTTTTAATGCCTACAAATTCAACAGGGTCATAACCCTTCAATTGATAGAATGAAAGTCTGAAGCCTGTAAAAATAGGTTTCCAAACCAACACGAAAAACAAGAACAACGCTGGCAACATTATAAGCCACGATACAATATCGTGCTTACTTAGCTTAAAATTGCTTAAACGTTTGCGATTGATTCTTATATTCTTTTCTGTCTGCACAACAAACGCCCCTTTTATGTACTACTTATTTTAATTAGTTTACCTTATCAAGGTAGTCACGCTGGAAATCTGCAGCAGCAGTATCCAAAAGCTTCTGACAATCAGCAGCTTCATCTGTTAATACTGCCTGAATTACACTGTCAAGTGCTTTATAAAGCTCCTGTGTGTTAACAGGCTCTTCAACGTGAAGCTCAACTTCTTTATTGTTCAAATAATCCTCAAACATTTTTACATCAACGTTTGCAAATTTTGAATTTACTTCATTTTCAAGAGCTGTACGCTCAGGACTTACATAGATAGGCATAGCCTCTACACCAACGATTTTTCCTTCATCAAATCTTACCTGTGCATTGTTTTCAACAGATGTACGGATTTCGTCGTTTACTGAAGGTGTCATACCTGACAATTCAAGCCACTTGAATGCAGCATCAATCTGCTCGTCTGTTGCTTCTGATTCAAATAATACAAGTGAACCACCTGCAACTGTTGCACGTCCGCCGGGACCGCCGGGCATACTTGAAAATGCTATGTTGTCCTTTGACATTTTGTAGTCGTTAATCATTGTATCAAACAATGTGAAGTTAGAAATACCCATTGCAACCTGATCTGTTGCAAAAAGCTTTGCAAACTCACTTATATCAGCTAAAACATTGTCCTGTACAATGTTGTGTTTCCATTTCAAATCCTTAACAAACTGCAATGCAGCCACGCCTTCGGGGCTGTTAAAGGTTGCTTTCCATTTGCCGTCAACCTGTTCCATAAAGTCAACACCATATGACCATGCAATGTTCATAAACAACCAGCCGCCCTGATTTTTTGTTGAAGTGATGAAATATCCCGGCTTGCCTGTCTTTTCTTTGATTTCAACAGCCATTTCAACTAACTCGTCATAAGTCTTCGGATACTTTGGAAGACCATTTTCATCAAGCATACCTGCCTGTTCAAAAAGCTTAAGGTTATAAGCCATACCAAGCTTGTAAGCAGTGTTTATGATACCGTAGTATTCGTCATCATATTTCATAAACTGCAACAAATCAGGATTTGTACCCTCTTCATAACCAAGTTTTTTCACAAAATCTGTAACTTCACGTACATAGCCTGAGTTGATAATCTTTTTAGGCTCTGTAAAAGGTGCTTTGAAAATTGTTGGCAAGTCGCCACTTGCTGCCTTTGGTAAAAATGAATTAACATCATATACCCATGCATCGGGAATAATTTCGATTTCAGGATATTTTTCGTTCATTATTTTAACGTATTCTTCATACATAGCTACTGATGCAGGCTTGTTTTCCTGTGGCCATTCAGCTATACTTAGTTCTATTTTACCTGTTTCTTCTTTTTTGCCTGTTGTACCTGAACAACCGCTAAGTGCCATTGTTACAAGCAAACCTGCACATATAAGTGATTTAATTTTCATAATATTTCCCCCATTATAATATATCATTAATATATGGCTTTACTGCGTCTTTTAAATATGCTTTCTCTTCATCGCTTAATTCCTTAAACGGTGCTCTTGCTTTGCCGAAGTCAAATCCCATCATATCAAGTATTGCTTTTTCACCCTGCATTACGCCAACCTTGCATAATGCAGCGATTATAGCATTGGCTTCACGCTGAACAGCCTGTGCTTCTGCTATTTTGTTTTCGTCAAACAATTTATTTATTTCTATAAATTTTTCTGCCATAAAGTTGTATGTGCTTCCTATTCCGCCGTCAGCCTTCATTGAAAGACCTGCTAAAAACATTTCATCAAAGCCGTTATAAACAAGCTTGTCAGGAAAAGCTGCTTTAAATTGCTCTAAAGCAAAATAGTCGTTAGATGTATGCTTTACGCCGCAGAATCTGTCATCACTTAAAAATTCACTGATGTTATCAACTGATAGATTAACGCCCGAAAAGTTCGGGAAGTTGTATATAAGCATAGGAAGATTTACGCTTCCTGCAATGTCAAAATAATACTTTTTAATTTCAGCAAAGCCAAACTTGTAATAGAATGGTGCAACTGCTGAAACCATTTCGTAGCTTGCGTTTTGCGCATACTGTGCAAGCTCGATTGCCTGATCTGTGCTGATGCATCCAACATGTGCAATTAGCTTACACTTGCCCTTTGCTTCGTCAGCAACAATATCATATACTGCTTTTCTTTCATCAAAGCTTAACAAAAACGCTTCTGCTGTGCTGCCGCCTACATAAAAACCTGCAACACCTTTTTTAAGATTGTATTTTACTAAATCACGAAGCACTTTCTCGTTGATTTTGTTGTTTTCATCAAACGGTGTTAAAAGTGCCGGATAAATCCCCTTGAATTCTTTCATATTAAAGCTCATATTAATTACCACCTTAGTTTGAATGTTTTCCCTTATAACTGCAATACTGACGCTTCGTTAAGATATATTTACAGCCGAAGCGTCAGTTTTGCCTGATACATGTTAGTTATGTTCTATTATTCGCTTATTGCTATCGGACGAAGACCTGTTAAGCTGTTCCAAACAAACATCTTTGCAGAACCGCCTGCTTTACCTGTCGGAACTGTTACAGATACAGGAGCTTCTTTTGCAACGCCTGCTTCAAAACCTGTTACAGGTACTACGCTTAAAGTAACCAGATTGTTTGCACTGTCATAGTATGCAATCATAACTACAGCTGACTGAGCTGCATCGTTACCCATCAACATTGCTGTACCGTTGATTACGCTGCCTTCATTTGTACCATTAGTATAAGAAACAACCGCTTCTGTTGCATAAACCTTTGGATAAACAATTAAATCAGCAGCCTTTGTAGCTGTTCCTGTTACGCTGTTCTCTGTCTTTGTGATGGTTGTTGTCAATGTTGTATCAACAATCGGCCAACCTGCTTCAGGAACAACGATAGTACCGTTTTCTGAAATTACATTTTCAACATCTGTAGCATATGTAATTGTAGCACCACTTGGTGTAAGTGTCGGCAATGTAACATCACTTGTAACATTGCTGATATCTGCTAAACCAACTGCTTCAAAATCAACAATTGCCTGCATTAAGCTTTCTGAAGCTGCAGTAGGTAATGTATAAGCATAGCCTGCAGGAACGATAGCCATAGCATCAACTGCATTAACATACATGTCATTGTTAGAACGTGCTTCGTCACTTCTTAATGTTAATGTATGAACTTTGTCGCTTGTTAAATTAACATTTGGAATTTTGTTCATATGTAAGTCCTGCATAGCAGCACGACCCCATGTATATATTGTAGTAACTTTAGCAGCTGCAGCAGAAGTAGCAAATCCCGGAGCGCTAACAATTGCAGCAAAATCAGAACCATCTATTGAATACTTAAGAGGACTTACGTGAGTTGCTGTACCTCTGTATGAAATAATGTAAATATCATAGTTGCCTGATTTCTGTGGTTTTAACTTATATGTTAAATCAGGTGCAGTTGTAAACTCCTGTGTTCCTGTTAAAGCATACTGATTCATAAACCATGAACCGCTTGCATAACCACGTGTAAAGGTAGATACAGCTGCTGAATTATCAGCAAGTGTCAAATTGAAATTATATCCGGCAGGGTCAGATGTTGTCTTATCAGCATAATGCTCTGCCTCAATCCATAGTGTTCCGTTTGAATTGTTGTATGGTAATCCGTTTGTAGTTGTTGGGCGCCAGTTCCAGCTTGAAGGAACGATAGCAATCTTATCAACACCTGCTACCCAGTAAGCGTTATCAGATGAACGTGGGTCAAAATCAAGTCTTAATGTATGTTCACCTTTTTTGATTTCAGCTGTTGGCATTTTGTGCCAGCCTGCATCACCACGGTTTCCATCAATGTAATACATTTGTGGGAAAGTATATTTGCCGCCATTGTAGTCACCTATGTTTTTACCTGAATAGTAGCCGTAAACAGGTGCTCCGGCATCAAGTGTGTATGTGTAATCTGACTGCCATTTATATGCAGGTGTTGAACCTAATACCCAAACATCATAAACATCATCAGCTGCTATATTGAATTTATATTCAGCATAACATCCGTTAGCAGCATAATTTCCGAATACGTGAAGCAATGTATTGCCTGATACAGAAGTTGTGCTGATGTTACCATTTGCATAAGCTTCAGCTTCAAGCATTACATAAGATGCTTCACCAACTGATGGTCTTGTATACTGGTCAACAGGAGACCAATACCAATCTTTAGGAACAACTATAAAGCAGTCGATAACAGCTATATATGCACCATCTGATGAACGTGGGAACACATTGATTTTTAATGAATGTGTATCAGCTGTTAAATTAACTGTGTTAAGTTTACACCATTCAGGCCAGTTGTTTGCAAGTGAATTATACAAACCGGGATTTCCTGATGACTTAACAGCGTGAGCTGTTTCTGTACCAATTTCATCATCTAACTGATATGTATAAGATGAAAGCCAATTTTTCTCAGGATTGATTGAAAGCATCCAGATATCATATTCGCCTTCAGCTGCAATGTCAAAATCATATTCAACATATGCATCTGTCAATTCTTTAGCACCATTTAAATAAGCAACACTTACGTCGCTTGAGGCATCATGGCTTGCTTCTGCATAGTAATGCGTACCAAGGTTACCTGCTTTGAAGTTCTCTGCCTCAAACCAAACATAAGTTTGCTCTGCATCAGCAGCAACGATTGTCACCAAAGACAACAACATTGTCATTGCACAAAGAAGTGCAATAAGTTTTTTAATACTTTTTTTCATAAATATTTCCTCCTATTCTTTATTGGTTATTTTGCTTAATATAATTTTATCACAATCACGTAATTTGGGTAAAGTACATAAGTTTGCGATTTGGTTTGTTATCTTGCTTTTATTTTTCTTTCAATAGACTCAAAGCCGTTAACAGAAAGCTTAACATTTACTCCGTCCTTATACTGGTCCTTTGCAAGCTTAACCACCTTTGAAGTTCTTCCAAGCATAATTACATCACCGGGAAGAAGAGTTGTGTGAGATGTTAAATATTCTAAAACACGCTCTGCACTTGGTGAATATTCAGCAAAATCAACAGCGATATCGCCAACACCCTCAACTGTCAATGTACCTTTAAGGTCAGCTATATTAACCTCCTTAACCTCGCCGATTGTGTTATAGCCGTCACCCCATCTGCCATATACAAGACCAATACCGTTTTCCTGCGGTGTTGCAGGCTCTATTATCTGATTCTTAATTGAAAGGTCTGTTACAGAAACTATTGGTGCAAAGCCTAAAATATAGTCCTTTGCATTAGCCTGAGTTGCCCCTTTGGTAATCTTTTTAATAACCAATGCCATTTCTGCACTGATTTCAATATCAGTTGCTCTTGGTGACATTAACAGCTCGTCACGGCTGTCAGTAATCTGACCTCTTGGACCGCAAAGAAGTCTTGGTGAATCTGCCTTCGTCCATCCCAATGTTTCGTTTACGTCCTTAAAGTTACCGTAGCATGTCCAAACATTCTGAATATTTGAAATATCGAATGAATCTATTTCTGTATAACCCTTATCAATGCAATCCTGAACAGCAGGAACAAGCGGAATTTGTTTTTGTTTTTCACTGCGGTTATCACCCAGCTCTTCAGGATAGTAAACATGAGCAGATAATTCGCCGACATACTCGATTTCAGCTCCGATTGAACCATTTTCTCCAAAAGGCATCATTTCAACATCTGCCGCAATTCCATCTGTACCAACTGTACCCATATGAATAACATCACCGGGATGCAAGGTCATAAACTGTGAGAAGAAGTGAGCTGTTCTTTCAACACCAATCATATAGCCTGCTGTGCTTGAACGGTCACGCTTGCCGCCGTTTGTTTTTGTCCATACCAAAAGGTCATAAGGGTTACCAACCTCTTCCTTTGTTACGATGTACGGACCACAGATACAATGTGAGTCTGCACCCTTACCAATCCACGACCATGTTGCATCTGCAAACCAATCGGGATATTTTTCAAGCAGCTTTGCATATTCACCGTTACATTCCTTATCAAAAGCAGGATAATAATCTGCTATCTGTGCATCATAAACAATTGTATATCCTGCAATATAGTCATAAATCTCATCAATCGGAACGTTATAGCACTCTTTACCTATTACTATTGCAAGCTCTACATTACCACCAGGATGACCAATGAAGGTTTCACCGTGTCCCACAACAGATGTCATAGCACGCTGATGACCCTGCGGCAAAATATTAACGTGAGTTCTCGGTGGATTTGCTCTGAAGAAAGACGGACTGTTCTGAACAAGTCCCAAAAACAGTCTTGAATCAGGCACAGGAACTCTCATATGTACATCTTCAACAGGATGACCACAGCACGAAATAAAATAGGGGTCAGACTGCTTTATATAGTGCTTAACGAAGGTTTCAAAGCGTCTTAAAATATCCATTCCCTCGTCGCCCATTTCCAAAAACTCCTTCATTGTTTTTGGCCAGTTGCCCTCAGGCATAAATGTGGGAAGGCACTTAAAATATCCGTTTGTACCATTTGTTATAAGTCTGATAGCCTTTTCGCATTTCTCAGGCTCGTAAACCCATTCCTTTCCGTCCTCTTCGTTTAAAAGCACGAATCCCCAAGTTTGTTTTCCGTCATACTCAAATGTTGCAAGTTTCATTTTTTCTCCTCCTTGTATTTATATAAATAGTTTTTCAACTAACTTGCTCTGTGTTTTCCGCAAACTGTTTTTTAACAACCAGTCGATTATAAAGTACAGTTCCCATAAGAATAACAACCGATATTACTGAAAGCACCTGTTGCCCATAAACGGGTATACCAAATATGCAATTACCATTGTTTTGTACGTATGAAAGGATAAATCCGCCCACAAGAGATGCCAAAAATCCGCACACGCCTACAATGCTTCTGCTGATTGCCATTGCAGGAACAAAATAGTCATTTGGCACGCACTTAAAAACGATGTTAATTCCGTTGGAGCTTATTCCTGCATTACCAATACCATAAACTATGGTAAATATCACAATTAGCCACCATGACGCCTTGTTGCAAAAGACAGTCAGCAAAAAGCTGAATCCCATTATGATACATCCAAGCTCAATACCGTTGTTAAAACCATATTTATCAGAATACTTACCAAATCTTACCGAAATTAATGCTCTTATACTACTTGCTGCAATATTTATAATCTCAATCACACCCAAAGACATCATAAGCTCATTAATTTTAAATGTATTTAAAAATCCGCTTGTCATAAAAATTCCGATTTGAGCTATCGACACATAAGTTACAGCTGTACGGAATTTTTTATTATGCAATGTATACTGCATAATTTCTTTAAGCCCGCCACTCTTTTTGGTTTCTTTTTTCTTTTCTTCATTTTTAATTGCAGATGCACATATAAAATTCAAGGTACCATTTACAAATATTGTACACGCAATAAATAAAAAGCCATATATTAATTTCCCATCAGCTTCAAAGGTGTCCACAATCATACCAACTGCAAAGGAAAAAATCATACCGCCGATTAATGACAGAATTTCTTTTTTTGCACTGTACTCTGCAAGTACATTGGGCGAAACATAAGAGTTCGCCCAACGGTACAAAACAGGCTCCACAAGCATACGCATAAAATACGCAACTAAAAACAAAGTTATTGCCAATACTACCTTTAAGGATTGCTCAGCAGGCAAAAACGGAATAAGATAAACCAGTATGAGCATAAACTGACTTAACGTACCAAAAAACAAATATGTCTTTTTAGTATTTCTTATCTTATCGTTTATAAAAACCAATAACAGCTGCATAAGAAACGCAAGCGATGTACACGATGTAACAACACCTGTTACGGCATCTGATGCTCCTATACTTATAAAAAGCTTTGATAAAAACGTATTGGACACCATAAGCGTTATTAAGTATTCAAACAACGCCTGAAACAAGTATGCTTTTCTCGAACGAACATATTCCTTGCTTTCATATTTTTCCATAGATTATCACCCGGTTTTATAACCCCAAATCACTTATATATTTTTCGCATACAGACATTGTTTTCCAATCATTTGAAGCAATTATATAAAGATTTCCGTTACGTATTGCCCACGGCTTTCCGTCAGCAGTTTTATAAAGCACATCAGCCCCGTCAACAGCGTTTAAAATTTGTTTTGTTACGCCATTCTCTATAACGTATTCATCAGTATAATACTTATCTATTTCGGGTAAATCGCCAATATTGTCCCTGAAGCCAAAGAACACAATGTTTTTACCCTCTCTGTTTTCTCTGACAGCCTCACAAAGCTTTTCACCAAACAACTTTGTTGCCGGCTTCTTTTCCATAAATGTCATAAGCAATTCTGTATCCACAAGCGGATTGGATGTTGGTATAATTCTTCTTGCCCCGCTATGCGGATCAAACTCTATTGAAAAGTTTTCAATATCATCAGAATAACCAACTGCTGTATATCTGTTCGGTCTTGTCCAATAATTTGTTGCGGCAGGATAATAAAAGCCTGTTTCAAACTGAGTTTTATTATCCTTAAGCTTTGCTACGTACTCATCTGTGTGCAAAATGTCATTAAACGATTTTAACCATGGATACATTTTTGGGTTTGCTTCATACGAATAACCCTCGTGTATCTGCACGCCTGCTTCTTCACCGTTAAGCAAGAAATCAAATATACCCTTAGCACCACCGTTATACAATTCAGTAAAATGCTCGTGCATATATTCTTCGCTTGGATAACCATGAATTTCTTGTTCATATTTCACATTGATGTTCGACTCTGTTTCAGTTTCTGTAACTATCTGCCACATAGTTTTTACTGCACTTTCAGCTTCACCATATGCTATACTCTGCTTATATTTTGCACCCCCGTAGATATCACCATATGCTTCAGCACCTACGCCGTCAAAACCACCATAAGTTACATTGTTTACAAAATAGTCGCTGTAAATACTTGCTTCCTTATAAACAACCGGAACATCGTTATACTTCTTTACGTTATCAGCCAGCAAGTTCGAAAACTCTGTAAATTTGTCTGATTTAAAATACCAAAAATCATTCCACGCATGGCCGTTATATGTATCCGCCTGATAAACTCTGTTTGTGCTGTCAAGCGCAAAATATGTGTAATACTCGCCGTTACTATCCTTTGGAGAAGTATAAATAGGTATAATCTGCGAAGCTGCTTCAAAGCTTGGTATAGCAGGCTTTGTAAGCCAGGCTTCGTTTAGTGCATCAATTGTGCCATATTTTTCTTCAAGCCACTGTGCATACTCTGCATTGGTATTATCCGACACAAAGCGTGCATTTTCAGCATCGTTATGTACGCCTGTTTCATTATAGCAAAGGTCAACCCACAATCTGAAGCCGTCACCCATTTCCAATGCATCAGCAAATTTTGCAACAGCCTCGTATGACTCATTATCGTAATCTATATAGTTACTCCAAGCTCTGCCGCGATCGCTGTAAATTTTTGGAGTGAAAGCCACGGTACAGGTTCTTCCCGACGGAATAGTAACATCTGCTGACATTGTATATGTTCCGTTACCATTGGCTTTAACAGTTACATCACCATTTTGTACGTGAATTGATGTTTCCTCATTTATAACTATGAACTTACCACCCACAACACTTGGTGGTGTTACAACCGTTGTTGCAAAATTCGACGGATTGATTGTAACACTTACAGTTCCGCTTTCGGTTACTCCTGTAACACGTACATTTGATGTGTTGTCTCTTGCAGCTCTAACGTAATATGAATAAAGAGGCTTACCGCCATTTTGACGTTCGTTAAGCTGAATGCCATATTTAAAGCCCATTTCATCAAGTTTATCTACAAGTCTTTGCCACGCTTCCATAGGAATATCGGTACCCAAGTTTTGCGGATTTATATACAAATCCGTCACACCCTCAGCCTTAAATCTTTCAAGCATTGCAACATCCTTTGCAAAAACCTCTTCATTTCCCGCAGGGTCGGTTGGACTATATTTATCAAGATAGCTGAAAAGTGACATTCCGCCCATAGGTATATACGGCTCACCATCCCATATAAGTGTATGTGCCTGATTTACATACCAGAAATGATACAAGCCTGTTTTTCGTGCAATATATGTACCATATGACATCGGCTTATATGCAACATCATAATTTATATCGTTATCAAGGTCAATGTTAATATTTTCCGACATTTTCGTGTTTAGCTTATTAAGCTGAACACGAAGCTCATATTCACCCGAAGGGATTCCGTCTGTTACAGAAAACTCAAATTCCGCTTCAATCTTTTCACCGGCAAAGTAAGAAGACGTAGGAACAACAGCATCGGTTTCAACAACATCCCAAAGCTCTTTGCCTTTCCAAAGTGTAAGACTTATTTCACTGTCAAAATCAACCTCATTTTCAAGAACAACTTCAATCTCGCTCGAATATGTTTCGTTGCCGTTTATAACCTCAGGCAATTCAATACCGCTGACATTTGCAATCACCGATACATCCTCATACTCGCCAGTATCAGCAATCGGTGCCATATTTCCGTTCCACAAAAACATCTTTATTACTCCGCCATCCGTGTCATAAGGCAGCATCAGGTCAGTTGTAACAGCAACGCTTTCACCTTCGGGAACATCAACAAGCTCAGACTTGTTTATACTTACAAGCCTGCCTGAATTGTCATAATACGCAAGAAGAGCAATTGCATTCTGCTCACCATTACTGTTTAAAAGTGTTGCACTTGCATTTACAACCTCACTATTGCGAAGCTTGCTTCTGATTTTTGAACCGTCGGCATATGTAAGCTTAACATCATATGCATACAAATCGGGTATTACAGTAACCTCGTACTCCTTTGTACCAACTGCACTTAAACTTCCGATTGTTTTTTCAACCGTTGCAGTAAGTATAGCCTTACCAATCTTACCATTATCATTATGAACAATCTTTCCATCTGATGTTATTACAGAGGGATTGCTTGTTGACCAGCTTATTGAAGAACCTGTTACTGTTGTTGCCGGAAGTGCAATATCATCACGAAGCATATTTGTATTAATACCAAGTGTTGCTGCTTCAAAATCAGCAAGACGCTTCAGATAATCATTATTAAAGCTTGAAGGCAATATACCAGTTCCTGTAGGAACAAACGCAATAAAGTCAAACATACAAAGATATATATCACCCATAGAACGCAAATCGCCGCTTCTGAACTTAAGTGTATTCACACCATAGCTTGAAAGCTTAACATTTGGTATCTTATTCCATCTTAAATTGGTAGTATTATCATATGTTGCGACTCCGCTTGAGCTTTCGTACCCCTCCGCAAGCCTTGCATATTGGTAATCAGAGCCGTTAAGAGAATATTCATAATGACTTACGTGTCCATCAGATGCACCTGTTGATACAATGTACATATCATAAGCACCTGACTTTGTCGGTCTGAAATTATATATGATTTCAGGAATTTCTGTGTATGCAGTTGTAGTTCTGTAAAACTGCTTCAGATAATATCTGTTACTCATAAGCATGGATGTGCCGGAACTGTTTGAAGAAGAGCCGTCAGCACATACTATACTCATTCCATAACCCGGGCTTTCGTTTAAAACACCTTTGTTATTAACTGAAAAATGCTCCGCCTCCAACCATATACCATTATACTCATTTTTTTGCGGAACAGAATTTTGGTCTCCCGGTATCCACTGCCAGCTTTGCGGCACGATTGCTATTTTATTTATAAGTGACAGATAGTCTCCCTGACTTCTCGGGTCAATTGTAAGCTTTAAATTATGCTCACCCTGTGCAATAATCTGTGATGGAAATCTATGCCACGAAATTGCTCCAAGTGTGGAATGATTAGTAACAGCAACCGGCTTATAAGCCGAGTTGTTAAAGTTGCCCTGATAACCTGTTCCCAGATTTTTTCCTGAATAGTTACCATAAACAGCATCACCATCATCTATTGTCAGGCTATAGTCAGAAATCCATGTCAAATCAGGTCTGTTGCCATATACCCAGATATCGTAAATATCCGAAGCCTTGGAAGTAAAAGAATAATCATACGAAGCCGTAACGCCCGTACCCTTTAAATATACATCTGTGCTTATAAGCGTGTAATCAGAATCAGGAATCCCCGGCTTTGTTACGGAATCAGTTGGTGTCCAGTTATAATAAGACGGCACAATTACAATTGCGTCCATTGCAAAGATGTAACCACCAAGCCCACGCTCCTCTGGATATATGCTGATAGTATGACGCTGTGCCGAAAGCGTTGAAGTTGGCATTTTATTCCAAACCATAGCTGCACTACCCAATGCCGAATGTGTATTATACAAGGTTGTCGGCTGATATGGAGAGTTGTTCTGATTGCCGACATATCCGATGTTCATACCTGAACTGATGCAATATTCAGCCTTTCCGCCATCTATCTTATATGTAAAGTCTGAAACCCATGTTAAATCAGGGCGTGTTGACAACACCCAGATATCATAATCACCTGCTTCGTTTATTTCAAACGTATAATCTGCATGATAGTTTTCTGCTCCTGTTGGCGATACATTTCTTATAAACGCAGCAATACCATCGCTTGCCTTGTCATATGAAATAGAGCTTTTGTATGTACTTGTGGCATCCATTTTTTCTGCTTCAAGCCATACGTAACCCACCGAAGCTTCTGCAGCCAAAACAGGCAACCCGGGCAAAAGCAAAGTCATAGCACATAAAAAAGCTACGATTTTGTTAACTATTTTCATAAACTACACATCCTTATATCCAATTAGCACAATTGCTTAATTTAATTTTATCACACACGTATAATTTAGGTAAAGTACACAAATTTGCGATTTGGTTAGTTAATTTGCTTTTATGCATTATGTACCTTGCTTTATCGTTGACAAAGAAAAATGCTGATGTTACAATATAAATGTTAAAAAAGGCGAGGTGACATAAGCTATGTTTCAGGGAATAAAAAACAAAATTGAAATATTTATCATTTTTGCTGCGGCATTTTTAATAACACTTGTCACGATAAGCATCGGTTCAACCTTCCGCATATCTTTAACCAACGATTTTATCAATCACTCAGTTCAGTCTGCTGAGCAGCTTAATAATAATATAAAGCTTAATCTGACTTCGTTTGAAACAGTTGCAAATTTGCTTACACATAACACAACCATTATCGAAGCTATGTCAACCGACAAATATAATATTGATGTAATCCCAATACTGGATAGTGTTGCGATGACAAATCTAAACATTGCAGGTACGTGCCTTTATGGTGTTAATGGTATCAACTATTATTCAAGCACTGTTCAGGCTCCTCCGCCACTTGATTTTATTCTTAAAAACGAGATTCCGGACGATTTTGTTCAATCCGCAGACAGCACAACCTGGATATTGCGTGAGCATACCATAAAGGAATACAAGAATTACACAGGGTATTACAGAAGTGCTAACGGCTTGTTTTCTTTTGTAAGCAAGCTCAGAAATGAAAGCAATGAGCTTTTAGGATATTTTCTAATTGATATCCCGATTAATAACATATACAGCTTTCCGATGAATAAAGATAACATTTTTTTAAACAATACAAGTATATATATTTTAAACGAACAAAACAAAATAGCTCACACCTTCAAACAGGCAAATAATAATGACGAAGCCTTCAATCCTGAGCTTATCACCAACAAAGATATCACTTTGCCGATACGCCTTAAAAATGCTGTTGCAACAGTAAGTGAGCTTGAAAACACCAATACAAAAACCGTTGTATATACTTCGTTCAGATACATAAAAAACAAGTTCTATGAGCTTATTGTTATACTGTTTATTTTAGATTCGTTGTTTATACTGCTTGTAATACTTTTGGTTAAGCCTTTATCAAAAAGTATATATAAGCCATTACAGGCACTTTATTCCAAAATGAAAGGTATTCACAAGCTGATACAATAATACTCTTAATAAAGGGAGCGTAACCTGATGTTAACAATCATAGTAGTTGATGACGAGCATTTAACACATCTCGGATTAAAAATGGCAATCGACTGGGAAAAATACGGATTTCAGATTATAGGCGACGCCAAGACCGGTGAAGAAGGTCTTGAACTCGCTCTTAAGTTACGCCCCGATATTATAATCACTGATGTTTGTATGCCCAATATGGATGGACTTGAAATGATTTCTCAACTACGTGAGCATAACTTAGACCCTAAAATAATAGTTATCTCCGCCTTCGATGAATTCCATTACGTTAAACGAGCATTGGAAAGCAAAGCAATTGCATATCTTTTAAAACCAATCAAAGATGCAGAGCTTATTAACGTGCTTTTAGAACAGAAAAAGATTATTGAACGCGAAAAGAAAATGAAAAGCGAAATCGAGGATTATCACGAAAACCTTGATATCTTAAAAGAGCACTTTTTTATTGACCTGTTCAATGGTAAAAGTATTGATGAAGAAACCCTTGACAAAAAGGTTAAAGCCTTTGACATTCCGGAAAACAAAAATTTTTATATAATAAAATTAGGGCTTGATGCATATAAGGAGCTTACAAAAAACAATGAAGCAGACAAGCTGTTCACATTAAACAAACAGCTTAAAGAAGAAATAAATCAGGCGTTTTCAAACACGGCAGATTTTCATATAAATCTTATAACAGACGAGAAGTATTGCACCGTTGTACTGTTTACAACACAAAATCTTCAGTTTGTTACAGAGCAGTGCAGAATTTTAAACAAAGCCTTTGGTAGAAACACCCAGAACACAATTTCTATAGGAATAAGCAACTGCCGTTACAGTCTTTTGGAAGCACAGGATGCGTATGTTGAAGCAACTGATGCATTAAAATTCAAATCAGTTATGGGGCATAACAGTGTTATTCAGGCAGCTGAAATAACTTCAGACCGCCAGCAATCAAATTTAACACAAAGCGAAATCAACAGCATCATTACGTGTATAAAGGCACATAAATCTGAAGACACCTTTATGCATTTAAACGAGCTGTTCAGAAATTTAAAAAACAATAACAGCAGTATTGATTATGTTAAGGAGCTTTGCGTACAGCTTTCTGTTCTTGCATACAACACTTCAAGCGATGGCAGTGACACACAACAAAACGAGCAGCTTATGTACATCAGCTCAGAAATTCACGAGCAGGAAACAATTCAGGACGTTTTTGAATGGACAAAGAATTTTATTGACGATATATTAAAAAATCTTATACAATCAGAAGAGCTTGCGTATCGCAAGGATGTAAGACTTGCAATCAATTATATAAAGAATAATTTTGACAAGCAAATCACTGCAGAACAGGTTGCAAATGAGCTTTTTATAAGCTATCATTACCTGATGCACATTTTCACAAGAGACGTTGGCAAAACATTTAATGAATATCTGACTGATTATCGTATTGAGGTAGCAAAGGATATGCTGAAAAACCAAAACATTACAGTTTCAAAGGTCAGCGAAATGATAGGCTATAAAAGCCCTAAATACTTTGGCATATTGTTCAAGAAAAAGACAGGCTTAACCCCTAAGGAATATGCAGAACAAAAATACAACAGGGCACAGGAGTAAAAAAATGAATATCTTAAACACACTTATTCCATTTTTAAGACAGTTTAAAATCAGTATTCGTTTGTTGGTAATTCTTTTGATATGTACGCTTATTCCGTCACTTGTTATTTTCAGAATTGCAGACTTTTACTGCAGTAATATTACAAACAAATACATCAGTGACTATATTGATTTAACAGACAGCGAGATAGAATCACGTATAAATATGATTGCAAACTCGCTTGGTATTCTTTCACTGGATATAATTCAGAACAAGGAAATACCATTGATTATCAACGGTGATTATGAGTTTTCTCATAAACAGGAAAAGCTTGACGGTGTGCTTTCAACCCTTATCAGTGATAAGGTATTTATAAGCGGTATTTCTATAATCACAGTTAATAATGAAGCGTACTTTTATTCCTGTGATAAAAATTTTGTATTAAACGATTATCATATTATCAATAATGCTGATGACACAACGAGTATTAATTATATCGAAACAATTAAAGATGCCAATAATAATTCACACCTCACCTTTGGTATACAGTTCAGAAATTTTTATACAGGCTACCATTTAGGCACACTGTTGATTTATGTTAACGAACAGGTTCTTCACGATATTTACGGAAAATATGTATCAGACCAGCATCTTATATACGTGTTAGACCAGAACGATATTATTATTTCGTGCAGTGACACATCAAAGCTTGGCTCAACATTTATTGATATAGCATTGGTTAAAAACAATACCTTTGAATTTGAAGACAAAAAGTACATAACCACTGTTCGTAATATGACAAAAAATATAGGCTTTTCATTTGACGGCTGGAAAATTCTTCATTACGCATCATACGATACGTTGCTTGATAACACAAATATGTTCACAAAGTATATGACTGTAATACGTAATACTTTTTTATTACTTGCGCTTATTTTTTCACTTGTGATATCACGCAGACTCACACGTTCAATTTCAGTTCTTCAGCGTAAGATGGTCAATATTGAAAAAGAACGAAGCTCACCGCCTGTTCACCTTTTAAAAGGGAACGATGAATTGTGGGAGCTTGAAAAGATTTTCAATGATATGATAGGGCAGATTAACAGCCTAATCGAAAAAAACAATGAAGAAAAAGAAGAAAAAAGAAAGCTTGAATTCAAGGCTATGCAGGCACAGATTAATCCGCATTTTATTTATAATACACTGGATGCTATCACGTGGCTTGCAAAAATCAATGACAAGCCTGAAATCGTTGACCTTTCAATTGCACTTTCAGACTTCTTCCGCATCAGTCTTCAAAACGGGGAAAACTTTATAACAATAAAAGACGAGCTGGCACACGTTAAGGCTTATATTCTTATTCAGCAAACGCGTTTTCAGGGAAAATTCACCGTTGAATATGATGTTGATGAGGATATTATGAATTACAAAATGCCCAAAATTATATTACAGCCGCTTGTGGAAAATGCAATTATTCACGGAATTGCACCGAGCAAAAATCCGGGTTTAATCCAGATTATAGGGTATCGTGACGGCAACAATATTCGTTTTGAGGTTATAGATAACGGGGTAGGCTTCGTTGTTGACAATCCTGATAACAAAAACAACAGCATCAACGGCAGAAGCGGTTACGGAACGAAAAACATAAGGCAACGTCTTATGCTTGAATACGGCGACGGATATGATTTAAAATTCCACAGTAAGCCTGATATTGGAACACGTGTGGAGGTTACAATAAAAATCCAAGAGGACAAGGAGACATCAGTATGAACAGAGCAAAATGGATAACACTCGGGTCATTACCTTCAATGATGCCGGCAAATTATGATATCTTAAATGGTAGTATATATTTTAGAAAACAGTTTTCACTGAAATATGATATAAAAAGCGTAAAGCTTTCAATATGTGCATTAGGTCAGGGAGAATATTTTGTCAACGGCAAACCTGTAGCAGACGAAGTGCTCCCTACACCATTTACCAGATTTGATGCAAGAGTTATTTACAACGTATATGATATTACCCATCTTGTAAACATAGGCGAAAACGCAATAGGCGTTCACGTCGGCAACGGATTTTATAACGACAATATGTCAGTATGGAATGACATTATGACAGACTGGAAGGACAATCCGAAGCTTGCTGCAGCAATTGAAATCAGCTATCAATCAGGCGTAACGGAGGTTATACGTACAGATAAAACCTGGCGTTGCACAGAGGGTTGTGCTATATACAACCACGTCAAGCAGGGTGAAATATGCGATGCAAGACTTCGTCAGAATGGCTATGACACAGTTGATTTCGATGATTCAGGATGGGAAAATGCCGCATTAACAAACGAACCGGGAGGAATACTTGAAACTGCTGATGTTCCACCGGTTCGTGTGATACGCACACTAAAGCCTGTAAGATTTGAAAATGACATTTATGATTTCGGTGAAAACATAAGCGGTTGGGTAAAAATCAAAGTGCACGGAAAGCCCGGTCAGGAAATAAGAATTTTATATGATGAAAGCTTTGAGCAATTCCGTCAGATGCGTGGTGCAGACACCTGCTTTGCGTTTGCACAAAGAGAAAACAAGCCTGTTGCAAACGAAGACATATTTATATGCAGCGGTATTGAAGAAGAATTCCGTCCCTCCTTCTGCTACCACGGTTTTCAGTATGCAAAATTAGAAAACGCACCCGACAATGTAGAAATCGTTGCAGAGGTTGTTCATACCGACCTTGAAACCATAGGTACATTTGAGTGCAGCGATGATATGATTAATAAAATACATTTAGCATCAGTAAGAGCAACGCTTGCAAACTTTGTAGGTATGCCAACAGACTGCCCGCACAGAGAGCAATTCGGTTGGACCAACGATGCTCAAACCTCAACAGAGCAGGTGCTTATGAACTTTGATGCAAAACGCTCTTATGCAAAATGGCTACGCGATTTCAAGGACGCACAGCGTCCCAGCGGTCAGCTCCCCGGTATTATCCCATGTACTGGTTGGGGCTACAACTGGGGGCAAGGTCCGGGATTTGGTTGTGCAATTATTATTATTCCGTATAACATCTATATTAACACAGGCGACACCAAAATTCTTGCCGATATGTGGGAGAATATGGTTAAATACTTAGGCTGTCTGGAACGTATGAGCGATAATTATATAGTTGATTACGGTCTTGGCGACTGGGTTCCTGTTCACCAACCCGCATGCCCACGCGCTATTATCGACACTGCATATTTTTATAACGACTGTGTTAAAATGGCTGAAATAGCAAAGCTTATCGGCAAAGACAGCACCGAATGGTCTGAAAAGGCCGCAAAGATAAAATCTGCTTTCAGAAAAGAATTTATCGGTAAGCCCGAGCTTGAAACATACCAGACATATTTTGCATGTATGATATTTCAGGGACTGCTTGAAGAAAACGAAATCCCCGAATATGCAGCAAAGCTTAATCAGCTTGTTATTGATGCAGATTATCATATTGACTGCGGAATGTTCGGAACAAAATATATATTCAGCGCTTTGTCAGAAAATGGATATACTGACACAATATATAAAATGGTTACAAATCCAACCTTCCCAAGCTATGCATACTGGATACTAAACGGACGCACAACCCTATGCGAAACCTGGGATATGCAGCAATCACTTAACCATCATTTGTACAGCGAGGTTGATAACTGGATTTACAGATATCTGGGCGGCTTCAGATATTACAAGGACGGTCTTGTAATAAATCCTGTATATATGGATAATATTGACTTTGTTAAGGCACAGCATAAAGGTATCAGTGTAGTGCGAAACGGCAAAAATGTTACAGTTTCTACCCCGATTGAGGTTCGTGTTGTAATAGGTAAACACGATGCTGTTGTACAGCCAGGAAAACACGAATTTTGTATGTAATAATTAAAACAAAAGAGCTATAGCAAAACAAAATTCATTTTGCTATAGCTCTTTTTGCAGGTCGTTTTTTCAGCACACTGTTGCATTTTACTACTGCTTTTTCTCTACAATATGCTCGGCACAGCTTTTAAGCTGTTCAACTGACGTTATTATTATTCCTGACTGCATTATTGAATCCTGAATAAATGCTGGCAATGTTTCAAAATACTGCTGAATCTGCGGATCGTCAAACTGTTTCATTTTTTCACCTCCATGCATTATTTTTAACCAAAACATAAATAATAATGTAAAGAGGTGAAGCGTTTTGAAAAAAATCGGCAAACAAACTGCACGCACAACAACCAATATCAAAATAATAAGCAATGCCACCGTTGCAGGAACAAACGAACAAAAAGGGCCGCTTGGCGGGCGTTTTGACATTTTAATGGATGATGGTTATTATGGTGAAAAAACATGGGAAAAAGCAGAAACAAAAATGCAGCAGGAGGCTGCAAAAGCCGCAGTAACAAAAGCAGGCTTAAAGCTATCAGACATTGATATTGCATTCGCTGGCGACCTTTTAAATCAATGCACGGGAACAAGCTATGGAATGCGTGATTTACGCATCCCTTTTTATGGTCTTTACGGAGCCTGCTCAACAATGGCACTCAGTATGTCACTTGGTGCAATGGCAGTAGACAGCAGCTTCGCAAAATACGCCCTTTGCGGAACAAGCAGTCACTTCTGCAGTTCTGAAAAACAGTTTCGTATGCCACTTGCATACGGCGGTCAGCGTCCGCCCACGGCACAACGCACAGTTACAGGAAGCGGAATGGTAGTGCTTTCACAATGCGGAACAGGCCCTCATATCACAGAAATCACAGCCGGCAAAATCATTGATAAAGGAATCAAGGATGGAATGAATATGGGTGCGGCAATGGCACCTGCCGCAGTAGATACCCTGTTAACTCATTTTAATGACACCAACCGTTCACCTGATTATTACGACCTTATCGTAACGGGAGATTTGGGGCAGTTGGGCTATGACATAGTTTGTGACCTTATGGTAAAACACGGCTATGATATGAAAAACTACAACGACTGCGGATTGATAATTTACGACAACAAGGCTCAAGATACTCATTGCGGCGGAAGCGGATGCGGATGCAGTGCGTTAGTACTTTGTTCATATATTCTCGACCTTATGTCAATCGGCAAGCTTAACAACGTACTATTTATAGGAACAGGTGCTTTGATGAGCCCAACAAGCACACAGCAAGGTGAATCAATTCCCTCCATTGCCCATGCAGTTGCAATCTCAAATAAAGGAGTGTGTGACAAATGACATATTTTAATGCTTTCTGGGTTGGCGGCCTTTTGTGTGCAATTGCACAAATTCTTATAGACAAAACCACCCTGACGCCTGCACGTATACTTGTGCTTTATGTATGCACAGGAGTACTTTTGACAGCAATAGGAATATATCCTGCAATTGTAAAATACGCAGGTGCAGGTGCAACCGTACCAATTATGGGATTTGGCTATTCTTTATGCAATGGAGTAAAAAAAGCCGTTATGGAGCAAGGCATAATAGGAATTTTCACAGGCAGTATAACGGCAACAGCTGCAGGTATAACTGCAGCTGTTGTATTCGCATATATTCTGGCATTATTGTTTAAACCGAAGGAGAAATAATAAGATACGCCTTTAAAATCAGAGCAACTGTTTTGGCATCGGTAATTTCATTGTTCATACACATATCCTTTAGCTTTTCAAGCGGAATCTTATGAACATCCAGAAATTCATCCTCGTCAAGCTGTTGCTCTTTTTGCTTTAAGCCTGTGGCAAGGTACATATGAATTATCTCATTTGTGTATCCGGGGCTTGGCAAAATGCAACCAAGATATTCCATATTATCTGCAACAAGTCCCGTCTCCTCCCTTAACTCTCTTATGCCACACTCAAGGTGATGCTCACCGGGAGAAAGCTTGCCGGCAGGAGCTTCCAACACAACCTGCTTATAAGGACTGCGAAACTGCGAAACCATATATGCATCCATATTTTCGTCAACGGCAAGAACGCCCACACCGCCCGGATGTGTTATAATTTCTCGTGTTGATGTTTTTCCGTCAGGCAATTCGACAGTTTCAACGTGTAAATTTATAACATGACCATTAAATATCTCTTCTTTTGCAAGTGTTTTTTCTGTTAATTTTTCCATATCAAAACCCTCTTTCTGTAATTATTCTATCACAAAAACATAAAATATACAAGGAGGAATTACATATGGAACATTTTGTAAAACCAAGCTACGGAAAAATATATCACTTCTGCCACACAAAACAGGGAATATGTGTCAGCAACGGCACTGCCGAATATCAGGTTGTCTTGCCTGACGGAGAGGATGATTTTGATGTAACTGTAGATGATAATGACGGAATTCATATGGTATGTCAGAACATTAGCGGAGATATTATTTATATAACAAAAAACGAAGACAAATGGGAGTCGCACATACTTATGCAAAGCCGCAGCAGAAAAAGCAGCAAAAAAAATTTTTCTGTTCAAAGAGCAGGCAATCTGTTAAACATTATATATTTGCTTGAATACAAAAACAGCTACGTTATAACGCACCAGATAATTGAGAACGGAAACCGTACTCCCGATGTGCTTGACTATACCAACGGCGAGTTTTCAGTTGCGAAGGACAGCTGCAATAATATATATGTACTGTACTACAGCCTTACTTATAAACGCACAGGCTATATGATTTACACCTGGAGCAAAAAAGAATGGACAGAATTTATACCGCTTAATATTGATGGCATTGTTACGCAACCACATATTCTTATTGACAGATGTGACAATCTTCATATAACGGGCTGTCTTAACAGTGAAATTATATATTATCAGGATGTTTTACACAGCTTTGGAAAAGGGGAAAATCCAATAATACTGGAAAAAGAAAGTCTTCATCTGCTTTGGGAAAATTCAGCAGACCAAAAAATACGTGCAGTGTGCAGCACAGATTTCGGAAAATCATTTTCAACACCAACCGAATTTATGGCAGGCAGGTTTTCCACACCAAAAATTTATGCAATATCATATACTCGTTACGAAAGCTCTTGCAATGCAAACCGTTGCTACGGCTACACAAGTGACGGCACAGTAAAATTCTTTCTAACACCAGATTTTTTCAACATATCCCGCATTCCGCCAAGACCAAAGGAAACATCACTTTCAAGCGAGATTAAGCAGTTCAGGCAAAAGCTTAATGCCGAGCCGCAAAGTGAGAAAAGCATTATAACGATGCTTGAAAAATTATCAGTAAAGCTGGATGTTTTGCTTAATGAAACAAAAAGTATAAAAATTCTATTGACAAATCAAAAAAACGAGCATATAATAAAATCAGATTTGAGATTAGATGAGTAAGAAGAGATTAGATGAGGTCAATACTATCATTGTATATTTATACCCTTTGAGCTTATTTTGTCTCAAAGGGATTTTTATTTTTTGAAAGGATGAGTTGAGATGAGAAGAGTAATTAGTGTAGTAATGTCAGTTGTATTGTTAAGCGTTATGCTTACAGCCTGCGGAGGAAAAAACAAAATTGGTGTAATTCAGTTTGCAGACCATCCCTCGCTTGACAACTGCAGAGAAGGTTTTATCGAAGGGTTAAAAGAAAACGGCTTTATTGACGGAGAAAACATAACAATTGATTTTCAGTCAGGGCAGGGTGATATGAACGTCACAACGCAGATTGCACAAACTTTTGCGACAACCGGTACAAAGCTTGTTTGCGGCATTGCAACACCTGCGGCACAGGCGGCATACGCAGCGTGCTATGATAAAAATATCCCCGTAATTTTTAATGCAGTATCTGACCCTGTTGCTGCAAAGCTTTCAAAATCAAAGACAGAAACAATGCCCGGTATCACAGGAATAAGTGACGAGCTACCTGTTCAGGCGCAGCTTGAGCTTATCAGAAAAATACTTCCCGATGCAAAGAAAATCGGAATATTGTATACAACCAGTGAAGCAAACTCTGTAAGCACACTTGAAACATACAAGCAGCTTGCACCAATGCTCGGCTTTGAAATAATCGAAAAAGGAATTGGCAAGCAAGCGGAAGTTGCACAAGCTGCAGACATTTTGCTGAATCAGGTTGACTGCATATCAAATATGACTGACAATACAGTGGTATCAGCACTGGCAGTTATTCTTGAAAAAGCAAATGCAAAAGGTATACCTGTTTTCGGCTCTGAAGAAGAACAGGTTAAAAACGGCTGTATTGCATCTGCAGGACTTGACTATGTAGAGCTTGGCAAGGCGGCAGGTGTTATGGCGGCAAAGGTTTTAAATGGCGAAAGCATTGATACAATCCCATACGAAACAATCCAGAACCCAATTATAACTGTAAACGAAGTTGCTGCACAAAAGCTTGGAATAACAATTCCACAGGATGTACTTGAATAATTCGGGAGGTAACAAATGTTAAGCGTAATAACAGGCATACTTGAGCAGGGCTTTATATTCAGTATAATGGCACTTGGTGTTTATATAACATATAAAATCCTTGACTTTCCCGACTTATCAGTAGACGGAACCTTTCCGCTCGGGGCGGCAGTATCAACAGCATTGATATTAAATGGCATTAACCCATGGCTTGCACTTGTTACAGCAGCAATTGCAGGTGGACTTGCCGGCTGTCTTACAGGCTTTTTGAACGTAAAGCTTAAAATAAAAGACCTGCTTTCAGGCATACTTACTATGACGGCGTTGTACTCTGTTAATTATCGCATAGCAGGTGCACCAAACATATTCTTAATGAACGAGCCGACTATATTCAATATAATTACTGTTCCGCAGGCAATAAAGCCTTATTTTCCGCTTGCACTTATTATTGTAATTGCATTTGCAGCAAAGCTTGCATTAGACTGGTATCTTAAAACAAAATCAGGCTTTCTTTTAAAAAGTGCCGGCAACAACACAGGGCTTGTTGTAACGTTGGGAGAAAACCCGGGTAAAATCAAAATAATAGGTCTTGCCATCGCAAACGGCCTTGCGGCACTTGCAGGAGCAGTAAACTGTCAGCGAATTATGCAATTTGATGTTTCATCAGGAACAGGTACAATTGTAATGGGGCTTGCAGCAGTTTTAATCGGCGTTAACGTGTTTGCTAAAATACGCAAATTCCGTGTAACAACAGCGGTAGTTATGGGTATGGTACTGTATAAAGCGTGTATTTCAGTTGCAATCAGTTCTGGACTTCGTGCTTCCGATATGAACCTTGTAATCACAGTGTTATTTGTTGTTACACTTGTTTCAAATGACTTTTTCAAAAGGAGAAAAACAGATGCTTAAGCTTGAAAACATAAACAAAACCTTTAATATTGCAACTCCAAACGAAAAAGTGTTGTTCACAGATTTTAATATTGATATTAAAAAAGGTGAGTTTGTCGGCGTAGTCGGAAGCAATGGTTCGGGAAAAACAACAATGCTTAATATCATTTCAGGTGATGTTATGCCGGATAGCGGTCACATTTATCTTGAAGGCAACGATATTTCAACTCTGCCGAACTACAAACGTGCAAAAAGGATTGCCAGAGTTTTTCAAAACCCATCTATGGGAACCTGTTCATCAATGACAATATTTGAAAACCTTTCACTTGCAGACAACAAACTAAAAAGCTATAACCTCACAAAAGGACTGAATATAAAGGAAAAGGAAAGATACCAAAGTCTTTTAGAGCAGCTTGGTATGGGACTTGAGGACAGACTTGACGATGTTGTGGGACTGCTTTCAGGCGGTCAGCGTCAGGCAATTTCAGTGATAATGGCAACTATGTCTGAGCCTGAGCTGCTTTTGCTTGATGAGCACACCGCAGCACTTGACCCCAAATCCTCGGACACTGTTATGGAGCTTACTCAAAAAATAGTGAGCAGGCAAAATATAACAACACTTATGGTAACACACAACCTTCGTCACGCAGTAAGCTACGGAACAAGAACAGTTATGATGCACGAAGGGAAAATAATTCTTGATGTATCGGGCGAGGAAAAGAAATCAAAAACAACAGATGATTATCTCAAAATATTTAACGAAATAAGCGTTGAATGCGGAAATTGAAATATGCCGGAATGGTGGTATCCATTCCGGCATATTATTATATAATAATGATCTTTTTATTCTTTTTTCGGGCATATCCAAGCAAATTGTTTTCTTCAATATTGTCACATGGCAAATATATGCATACGTCGCAGACATCAACAACATATCTGTTGCGATAAAATATTTGTGTTTCAACATTCCCATGAACGTTAAAATAACATACAAAATCATAGTAATTTTCTATAATCGAACCCGCTTTATCCATATTATGATGAACATATATTAACTTACAATTTGTTTTTCTTACTTCATCCTCGCACATGTATTCAAAATATCCACCTGACCTGCTGTAAAACTCCTTAACACCTCTTTGTATAAGTGTTTCGATTACATTTTCAATTTTTTTATACTCTTTTTTACTGCCAAAACTATCTTTATAGCCAATAAAACAGCATCTCATAAAACCACCTCAAAACATTATATCACGAAATCAATATATAATGCAATAGTCTATATCTTTTTATGACATATATATTAGTATGACATTATAACATTAATATAGAGGTGCAAATATGGTAAAGCTAAGAGCATTACAGCTACTTGAAGCAAAAGGTAAAACAAAATATTGGTTATATAAACAGTTGGGTATGAGCTATCAGAATTTTAATAAGATGATAAACAACGAAACAAAATCAATTCAGTATGAAAATATCGATGCAATGTGTCAAATATTTGAATGTACACCAAACGATTTATTTGAATTTGTTGAATAGAACAAGAGGTGTATTATAATATTATGATTAAGATAATTCTTGAAGAAACGCTGTCAAAAATGAATATTACAAGATATGAGTTGTCAAAACGCACAGGCATACAATATCAGATTATTGATAATTATTATAAAAATAAAGTAAAAAGATATGACAGCTATGTTTTGGAAAGGATTTGCGAAGCACTGAATTGCGATGTTTGTGATATAATAAAATATTATGCCAATATTTAAGTCAGAAAACTGCGTGACAGAAATGATACTTACATTTGTTGCACTGCTTATTAACACATTATAATAGTCGAAGCCCCAAGCCGAGAAGGCTTGGGGTATAATTTACAAATATTTTCTCATATGATTTAATGCACTTTTTTCAAGCCTTGAAACCTGTGCCTGCGAAATGGAAATTTCGTCTGCAACCTCCATCTGCGTTTTGCACTGGAAAAATCTCATATTTATTATCATTTTTTCTCTGTCATTAAGATGCTTCATTGCCTCTTTGAGCGAAATATGCTCAAGCCAGCTATCATCCTGATTTTTTTCGTCGCAAACCTGATCCATAACAAAAAGAGCATCTCCTCCATCGTGGAAAATCGGCTCGTAAAGGGAAATGGGGTCTTGTATAGCATCAAGTGCCATTACAACATCCTCCTTTGGCATATCAAGCTCCTTTGCAATTTCAACAATTGTCGGCTCTCTGCCATTGGTGTTTGCAAGCTTTTCTTTTACAGACAACGCCTTGTACGCTGTGTCACGCAGCGAACGGCTAACCCTTATCGCATTATTGTCACGCAGATAACGCCTGATTTCACCTATAATCATCGGAACTGCATATGTCGAAAATTGAACATTAAGGGTTGTATCAAAATTATCTATAGCCTTAATAAGTCCTATGCAGCCAATCTGGAACAAATCATCTGCATTTTCACCTCTGTTATTAAAACGTCTTATTACACTTAAAACAAGCTTTAAATTACCGTTAATAAACTCCTCACGTGCTGCCTTGTCACCATTTTTTATTCTTTCAAAAAGCTCTGCTTTTCTTTCTCGTGAAAGTGTTGGCAGCTTGGATGTGTTAACTCCGCATATTTCAACCTTGTTATTAATTTTGTTCCCCTCCCTGTTCTATTAATTCATAAAGCTTACAAAGAGCATCACTAAGACCGCCCACGCTGTCTATAATACCGTGAGATACTGCCTCCTCCCCAAAAATAATTGTGCCTACGTCGTTTGCAATGTTATCAGTTTCAAGCATAAGTCGCAAAACCTCGTCCTTGCTCGTGTTGGAATTTCTTGCAATAAAAGACACCACTCTGTCCTGAACCTTTTGAAAATAATTGTAAGTCTGGCTTGAGCCTATTATAGTACCTGTCATTCTTATGGGATGAATAGTCATTGTTGCACTTGGCACAATATACGAATACTTTGAAGCAACAGCAAGAGGAACACCAATGCTGTGACCTCCCCCAAGAACAAGTGACACTGTTGGCTTCGACATAGTCGAAATCATTTCTGCAATAGCAAGACCTGCTTCAACATCACCTCCCATTGTATTAAGTAATATCAGCAGACCTTCAATTTCACTGTTTTCTTCGATAGAAGCAAGAGTTGGAATTACGTTTTCGTATTTCGTAGTTTTACTTTGAGGCGGCAGTAGCATATGCCCCTCAATCTGTCCTATTATTGTAAGGCAATGAATTTTGTGTGGTGCGTTTACTATCTCGGTTGAAATATCGGCAGGGCCGTTATTGCTTTCGTTATTATTGTTGTTTTTTTCTTCGCTCAAATTTAATCACCCTCCGATACTATTATTGACAAATTAAAGCTATAAATACAAATTTTGATATAAAAGTTATTGCATTTGGTTATATTTTGCTATATAATTAAATTTGTATTATTGTGTTATAAGGAGATGAATATATGAAAATATCTAAAGAAGATGTTTTATATGTTGCAAACCTTGCCCGCCTTAATGTAAATGATGATGAAGCGGACAAGCTTGCAGAAGAAATGGCAGACATCATCAACTTTGCCGATATGCTTTCTGAGGTTGATACTAAAGACGTTGAGCCGACAAATCACGCAATGAAGCTTGAAAATGTGTTCCGTGAGGACGTTGTTACAGGCTCATATGACAGAGAGCTTATATTAAGAAACGCTCCCAGCAAAGAGGCAGGCTGTTACAGTGTGCCTAAGGTTGTGGAATAAGGAGGACAAAAAATGGATTTGTATAAACTGACTGCCCATAAGCTTTCGGATATGCTTAAAAACAAAGAAGTCAGCAGCACGGAAATTACAAAATCTGTAATTGACCGCATAAATGCTGTTGAAGATAAGGTTAAAAGCTATATAACATTAACTGCCGAAAGTGCATTGGAAACCGCAGCAATTGTAGATAAAAAAATAGCAAACGGCGAAGAGCTTGCTCCGCTTGAGGGTATTCCCGCAGGTATTAAGGACAACATCTGCACAAAGGATGTTAAAACAACCTGTGCATCAAAAATGCTTGAAAACTTCGTTCCGCCGTATGATGCTTTTGTTTCACAAAAGCTAAAAGCAATCAATGCTCCTGTTTTGGGTAAGCTTAATATGGACGAGTTCGCTATGGGTTCTTCAACAGAAAACTCATATTTCCAAAAGACTGCCAACCCCTATGACTTAACCAAAGTTCCGGGCGGCTCATCGGGAGGAAGTGCCGCAACAGTAAGTGCTGACACAGCAATCTACGCATTAGGCTCAGACACGGGCGGTTCAATAAGACAGCCTGCATCGTTTTGCGGTGTTGTAGGCTTAAAGCCTACTTACGGACTTGTATCACGCTTTGGACTTGTTGCATTCGCATCATCACTTGACCAGATTGGACCAATAACCAAAGACGTAACAGACAGCGCTTTAGTATTAAATGCAATCGCAGGGCACGACAATTTTGACAGCACCTCTGTTAATATGCCTGTTCCCGATTACACAAATTCGCTTATAAACGATGCAAAGGGCTTGAAAATCGGTGTTCCCGAGGATTATATGGGTGACGGAATAAACCCCGAGGTTAAAGCTGCACTGTTAAGCACAATTGAAACCTACAAAGCATTGGGTGCAGAGGTTGAATACTTTAAAATGAGTGCATCAAAATATGCACTTCCTGCATACTATATTATTTCGTCAGCAGAGGCAAGCTCTAACCTTGCACGATATGACGGCATAAAATATGGCTACAGAACAGAAAACTTCACCGACCTTATGTCGCTTTATACAAAAACAAGAAGCGAAGGCTTCGGCAAAGAGGTTAAAAGAAGAATTATGCTTGGAACATATGCATTAAGCTCAGGCTATTATGATGCATATTACAAAAAAGCTCAGCAGGTAAGAACAATCATCAGAAATGACTTTGAAAATGCATTTGAAAAGTATGACATTATTCTTACCCCAACAGCACCAACAACTGCTTTTACAATGGGCGAAAAGACAACAGACCCACTGCAGATGTATCTTGAGGACATCTGCACAGTTTCAATCAACATCGCAAGCGTTCCTGCAATGTCACTCCCCTGTGGATTTGACAAGGGCGGAATGCCGATAGGTATGCAGTTAATAGGCAAGGCGTTCGGTGAAGAAACAATCTTCAAGGCTGCATATACCTTTGAGCAGAACACAGATTTCCACAAGCAGCGTCCAAATTTGTAAGAGAGGTGAAAGCAGATGAATTACGAAACAGTCATTGGTTTAGAGGTTCATGCAGAGCTTAAAACCAAAACAAAAATATATTGCGGCTGCCCTAACGAGTTCGGCGGCGAAACAAACACACACTGCTGTCCGATATGCACAGGTATGCCGGGCGTACTGCCTGTTCTTAACAAAACTGTTGTGGACTACGGTATAAAAGCCGGTCTTGCAACACATTGCGAAATTACACGTGTTGGTAAGCAGGACAGAAAGAATTATTTTTACCCTGACCTTCCAAAGGCTTATCAGACATCACAGTTTGATTTACCATTGTGCAGAAACGGATATGTTGACATAGTTGTTGATGGCATCAAAAAAAGAATAGGTATTACAAGAATTCATATTGAAGAGGATGCGGGAAAGCTTATTCACGAAGCAAACGGCACTTTGGTTGACTACAACCGTTGCGGCGTTCCTCTTATTGAAATTGTATCAGAGCCTGATATGAGAAGTGAGGAAGATGCAAAGGCGTTTTTGGAAACACTAAAGGCAATTCTTGAATACACTGAGGTGTCAGACTGCAAAATGCAAGAAGGCTCATTAAGATGTGATGTTAACGTTTCAGTCCGCCCTGTAGGTCAGAAGGAATTTGGAACACGAACAGAAATGAAAAACGTAAACTCATTTCGTGCGGCATACAGAGCAATTCAGTATGAAGTAAAACGCCAAATAGCAGAGCTTGAAGCAGGACGTGAAATTGTTCAGGAAACAAGACGCTGGAGTGACGAGACAGGCGAAACTGTGTCAATGAGAAGCAAAGAAGAGGCTCACGATTACAGATACTTTCCCGAGCCTGACCTTGTTTCAATCGTTGTTGATGACGAATGGGTCAACAGCATCAAGGCAGAAATGCCAGAGCTTCCAAACGACAGACGTGAAAAGTACACAACTCAGTACGGCTTGTCTGAATACGATGCAGAGCAGATTACATTAAGCAAAGCGTTGTCAGACTATTTCCAGAAATGCGTTGACCTCGGTGCTACACCAAAAGCAGCAAGCAACTGGATTTTGAGTGATATTTCAAGATTGCTTAACGAAAAAGGTCTTGATGCATCACAGATGCCAATTTTGCCTGAAAACATTGTAAAAATGATTGCATTGATTGACAAAGGAACAATCAGCAACACAGCCGGCAAAAAGGTAATTGAAGAATTGTTTGAAAACGACCGTGACCCTGAAGAAATCGTAAAAGATTTAGGTCTTGTTCAGATTAGCGACGAAGGCGAGCTTGCAAAAATCGTAAGTGAGATAATTGACGCCAACCCGCAGTCTGTTGCCGACTTTAAAGCAGGCAAAGACAAAGCAATCGGCTTTATTGTTGGTCAGACTATGAGAGCAACAAAGGGCAAGGGTAATCCACAGGTTATCAACAAGCTTATAAGAGAAGAATTCGAAAGAAGATAAAATTTTAAAATCAGTATGTGAATTTACATACTGATTTTTTTATCGGTTATATTAATTATATGAAAATAACTGCATATTTAATATTATCAACAGCCGGAATGGCATTAATAAAATACGGCGGTGGTATAAGCCTTGTATTGTCAAAAAACCTGTTCAAAATCGGTGTTGCACCACTATCACTGCTTGGCGTAATATGCTATATTTCAAGCTTTGTTATGTGGCTTAATATTCTTAAGCGTCAGGCTTTAAGCTATGTTTATCCATTAACATCCTCCATCGGCATCGTGCTTGCTGCTTTGCTTGGATTTTTTATGGGCGAAACTATCACAATCAGCAAAATCACAGGTATAATTCTAATAGTAATCGGAGTGATAATTATGGGTTAACATAATATTTGGCATTTTTTTAATTCAACAAAATTGTTAACAATTTTAGCCCTTATTTATAGGTTATCAACAGAGTTATCAACTTTATCAACAGGTAAATAACTCAAATCCGCCAAAAATTTATGTAAACCAAACTAATAAATTAAACAAAAAATCAGCATACAATTCACTAAGATTTGTATGCTGATTTTTACATTTTTTAGATTTTATTCGTAGTCCATTACGCTTACCCAGTTCAACAAAAATTCACGTTCTTCTTCCTTGCCTTTAACAAGCTGTGAAGCCGCAACAATCGGTAACCACTTTTGAACATACTGCTTTGCAGTATCGCTTTTTTTGCAGAACAAATCAAGATACTTATCGGCAGTTTCTTTGTTTCCTGCAAGGCAGAACAATAAATAAGTTCTTGCAACATCGGCACTGGCATTGCCCTGTGTTGCGTGTGACCAATCAAGGATATACAGCTTGCCGTCATTGCCTACAATTACGTTACTGGGGTTAAAATCACCGTGGCAAAGCTTTGTGTGCTTTGGCATCCCCTCCAGACGAGTATGCAAATCATAACGAGTTGTTGCATCAAGAGAAGACTGTGTTATTTTTCCGTGCATTTTTTCTTTCAGCTTCGAAAGCATCGGCACACTTTCGTTATGCATCTCAAGCTGAAGAGTAACAAATGTCTCAAGATACTCATCAATTTTATCAGGGTTTTCTTCCATCAGCTGTGCAAGAGTTTTACCGTCAGCAAACTCTGTTACAATTGCCCAGCTGCCTTCAATTTTTGCAACCTCAACAAGCTTTGGTATGTTAAGGCTTGTTTCTTCAACTCTTGCAAGGTTTAAAGCCTCATTCAATATATCAGACTTTTTAAAATTTGCATCAAAAACCTTTATTGCAAGGTTGCCATCTCTGTAAACAGTTTTATGCACTCTTTTTGCTATAACATTATCTAACTTCATTGCTTTTTACCTCCTCAATTACCGTAGTACGCTTTTAAATACATTTCTTTAATTTCGCTCATCAAAGGATAACGCGGATTTGCACCTGTGCACTGGTCATCAAACGCCTGTTCTACCATTTCATCAAGTGTTGCCATAAAGTCTTTTTCTTCTATGCCATACTCTTTGATTGACTTCTTAATACCAACCATATCCTTAAGCTCATCAATTTTCTTGATAAGTCCATTAAGCTTTTCAGTATCATTTTTGCCTTTTATTCCAAGATAATCAGCAATTTCTGCGTATCTTGCAAGTGTATGCGGATGGTCATACTGCGAGAAGGTACCCATTTTAACAGGTGTTTCTGATGCGTTGAATTTCATAACCTCAGTTATAAGCATAGCATTTGCAACACCGTGCGGAAGATGATGGAATGCACCAAGCTTATGTGCCATTGAGTGACAGATTCCAAGGAAAGCATTTGCAAATGCCATACCTGCCATTGTTGCGGCATTAGCCATTTTCTCACGTGCTTCAACATCTGTCTGACCATTTTCGTATGCACGGGGCAGATATTCAAATATTGTCTTTAACGCTTTAAGTGCCATACCATCAGTGTAATCAGTTGCAAGCATTGCCGCATATGCCTCAATTGCGTGAGTAACTGCATCGATACCTGAAGCGGCTGTTAATCCCTTTGGTGCAGACATATGGAAGTCTGTATCAATAATCGCCATATTGGGCAAAAGCTCGTAATCAGCAAGAGGATATTTTACACCTGTCTGCTCGTCTGTGATAACTGCAAACGGAGTCACCTCTGAGCCTGTTCCTGCAGAGGTTGGAATTGCAATGAAATATGCCTTTTCACCCATTTTCGGGAACGTATAAACACGCTTTCTGATATCAATAAATCTCATTGCCATATCCATAAAGTCAGCCTCAGGATGCTCGTATAACACCCACATAATTTTTGCAGCATCCATAGCTGAGCCGCCGCCCAACGCGATAATTGTGTCAGGCTTGAATGCAGCCATCTGCGCGGCACCGTTTTTTGCATTTGCAAGAGTCGGGTCAGGCTGAACATCAAAGAAGGTCGTATGAACAATGCCCATTTCGTCAAGCTTATCTGTTATAGCCTTTGTATATCCGTTTTCATAAAGGAAGTTATCAGTAACAATAAATGCTCTCTTTTTGCCCATAACGTTTTTAAGCTCATCAAGAGCAACGGGCAGACATCCTTTTTTAATATACACCTTTTCAGGAACTCTGAACCAAAGCATATTTTCTCTCCTCTCGGCAACTGTTTTAATGTTAAGCAGATGTTTTACACCAACGTTTTCCGACACTGAGTTGCCGCCCCACGAGCCGCAACCAAGTGTAAGTGACGGTGCAAGCTTAAAGTTATACAAATCACCGATGCCGCCGTGAGAGGATGGTGTGTTAACAAGTATACGGCAGGTTTTCATTCTGTGTGCAAATTTATTGATTTTTTCTTCTTCAGTAACTTCATTTATATACAATGAAGAAGTGTGTCCAAAGCCACCATCTGCAATCAGGCGGTCTGCCTTATCTAGTGCATCGTCAAAGCTTTTAGCTTTGTACATTGCAAGAACCGGTGAAAGCTTTTCGTGTGCAAATTCTTCAGACAACTCAACGCTTTCAACCTCACCGATAAGAATTTTTGTGTTGTCCGGTACATTAACACCTGAAAGCTCCGCAATTCTGCAGGCTGACTGACCAACAATTCTTGCGTTTAGCGCTCCGTTTACAATGATAGTTTTTCTTACCTTTTCAGTTTCATCCTTTTTTAATATATAACAGCCTCTGTCCTCAAATTCCTTTTTAACCTTGTTGTATATACTATCAAGAACAATAACTGACTGTTCTGATGCACAAATCATACCATTATCAAAGGTCTTTGAATGTATGATTGAGTTTACTGCAAGCAAAACATCTGCACTTTCATCAATAATTGCAGGGGTGTTGCCTGCACCAACGCCAATTGCCGGCTTGCCTGATGAATAAGCCGCTCTTACCATACCGGGGCCGCCTGTTGCAAGAATTATATCAGTTTCCTTCATAACCATATTAGTAAGCTCTAACGAAGGAACGTCAATCCAGTCAATAATGCCCTTTGGTGCACCTGCCGCAACTGCAGCCTCAAGAACGATTTTTGCTGCCTCAATTGTACAGTTTTTTGCTCTTGGATGAGGGCTTATAATAATTGCATTTCTAGTTTTTAATGCGAGCAAGGTTTTAAAAATTGCAGTTGATGTAGGGTTGGTTGTAGGTATAACCGCTGCAACAACTCCAATAGGTTCAGCAATTTTTTTAATTCCGTAAGCCTTGTCCTCTTCTATCATTCCGCAGGTTTTTGTGTTTTTATATGCGTTATAAATATATTCTGATGCATAGTGATTCTTGATAACCTTGTCTTCAACAATACCCATTCCTGTTTCTTCCACTGCCATTTTTGCAAGAGGAATTCTTGCCTTGTTCGCAGCAGATGCAGCTGCTAAAAAGATTTTATCAACCTGCTCCTGAGAATATGCCGAAAACTCTTTTTGTGCCTGACGCAAGCCGTCAATTGCAGTTTTTAATGTTTCAACACTGTCTACTATTGCATAATTTTGTTTTTCCATTTTTTGTGCTCTCCAATCAATTTTTTTGATATTAAAATAACATAATATATATTGAAGCTGTTGTCAACAGCATAGTCTTTATTTTTGAAAACCCTTGTGTTTTCGGTTAAAACTCAAAACTTTGTTATTATTTTAACATTCTTTTTGCGTTTTGTAAAATGTAAAATAAGCATACTGATATATTATATTTCATATATCAGTATGCTTATTACTATTATTGCACAAAGTAAGTCAGATTATTAAATTTTGCAAATTCTCCAAACGGGTTAGCTCGTGGACTGCTATGAGGAGGTTTTACTTCACCTTGTTTGAACAATATAGGCTAAAATCTTTCAATTCAAAAAATTAACCGGCCCCAAAGTGTGTCGCTTCAGGGAGGCACCTCAAACCGTCCCTCTGTCCACCTTGTCTATACCAATGTCTTAAAATTGTTTTATTATAATATCTGTTATTGCTTTTTTATCTTCTGTATCCAATGAATCAATACCTAATATAACTCGATCTTGTGACTTTTTTAATGATAATTCTACAGTGTCATCTCCGTTTGTCAATAATATTTTTTGATTTTCGTTAATAAATAATTGTTCATCGCACTTAAAAATTATCCCATCATCTGAAACAAAATCGTATTCGAGGTTTTTAAAAATTTTCTTATTACTAATTTTTGGTAAACAGTCTTCATTTCTTTCATACATAAACATCATACGATTAAGTTTGACGGCGTTAATTTCTCTCTGCGTCAATTTCTTAGATACAATTTCATTTGTATCTAAATCAATTACCGCCCCTTTTTCGTCTTCAGCATTATAGCAAATTAATAAATTATTATATTTTACTATCCATGCACCGATTGTATTTATATTTGCCAGAAGCTCTGGTGATTGCCCTAAAACTTCTTTATAAATCCCATCATCACTTACATTAGAATAATATATTGTTTCATTATCAAAGAACATACAAAGCTGATGACCTACGCGCGTATGATAAACCTCATTTGTTTTCAGGTTAACAAAACCCATTGATATTTCATCGATTGTTTTGAATGACCTATAATTAAATATATAATCACAAGATGTCTGTCGATTATCGCCTACAAGCTTTATTGCTGTATCAATTCTTTTAACTGACAACGCAGTAAAATCATATAAATAAACCTCGTATAATGTAAAATCTTCTGTTTCTTTTGGAATGTAATATACTAATTTATTATCGTAAAGCTTTTTGTATTCAACCTCACCATCTGCTTTAATGTCATATCTCATGCCGTTTTTATATAACACTCCATCTGCAAGCTCATAGCAATCAGGCTGTTTGTCTGATATTGTTATGGTATTGGTATCATCATTCCACGAAACATCCTTGTTTAATGCCTCTGCAATAAATCTTATCGGTACATATGTACGGTCGTTGTATAAAAACCCGCTTTCACCCTCAGGCATTTTTACTTCTTCGCCGTTTATGATATATCTAAGCGGTGGCATTTCAATTTCAATTGTTGTTGCAACTGCACAAACGCATATTAAAAGCATTACTCCTAATGTAAATATTAGTTTTTTCATATATTATTTCTCCTTATTTTAGAACCTGATATATCCGTTCGTCCAATCATGAATAAAATTACCATAGCATTTTAAGCTGTTTTAATTAAAACCCACCATATATAAAATGCCACCAGTACGGCCATATTGTTTCAGATGCACTCCCCATAGTTGACCACACTGCATATTCTCTTTTGTAGTTCCATCTGTTGTTATAATATTCAAGACTGATTATAAAACCAACTGGATTTGGTTTGTAATCTGTTATATAATACAAATGTGCCTCATAGTCCGAATAATCTACTACCTTAAAGCTTTCATAAGAACCAACATTTTCTTTAATACAAGTCAAATTTTCAAACTGCCCGCCATACTTGAATGTTAATATTTCATTTTTAATAAATTCAGTCAACATACAAACCATAAATAACGTTATAGCAAATAAAAGTATTTTTAATGGTAGATTTTTAAAAACTATTTTTTTGAAATTATTTATGTCAAATTTTTTTATATTACAATTTGAAACAGTAATCGCAATATACGAAATCAACGCCCATATTATTACAAATGACACAAAAAGATAAAAACCATAATTGTTAATATGTTTATAAGGAAAGTGATTGCTTGCAAAATTTATATAATATGCAAGGATAAACATAACCATAATAAAAATTGGAGTTAAAAATGTACGAAGCGAAGTTAAATTATGTTTTTTCCCGTAACAAAAATTAATTAAGAAATGAATTATACCAAACACTATACCAGTTATTGAATACATAATTATTTTTAATAAACCATTTGTTTCTGTGTACGAGTTGGTAAACAACATAGGTGTCACATACAAATATGCTATCAGCATATGTAATAAATAATACATTTAATCAACTCCTGATGTAATATGTTAAAGGGTAAAATAATGATTTTACCCTTTAACACTATTAGTTTTTATTATTATATACCAAGCAATTCTTGCATATAATAATAGTTTAATTTTGCAAATTCTCCAAACAGGTTAGCTCGCGGACTGCTATGAGGAGGTTTTACTTCACCTTATTAAATAATGAGGCCATTTGCACATTTGTCCCTGTTTTATTGACCCTCTGTGTTTGTAAAGCCTGATTTAATTTCTGCCGTTCTGTACATAAAACTTTTGTATATTCTTTCATCTTCTGCAAGTAATTTGTATTCTTCACCATCCACTTCGGAAATTCGATCAAACGCTAATGACGCACTATAACTTGTTGGGGTATGATAATAATATTTATGACCATTAGCTATTCCAAGCAATTCAATTTCATCACGTACGTATTGATACAACTCCTCGTCTTTTTCGTTTGAAATACTAAATATTTCTAACCCAGGATAACCTTCCTTATCCCATAATGATTTACATGTTTCACTTTTCCCTGTAAAAAATACCGTAATGTACTCACAGTCAGAATCAACATATTCATAAACCTTGTACCAACCATTAAAATCCTGCGGAAATGTTATACTATATCCTGCACTCTTATTGTAATAAACATTGTTATCAGGTATAACAAAAACACCATTCCAATATTTTTGCATTTCCAATACCGTTTCTTTATCAGGATACGGAAGTTTTTTAACTTCTGTTTCCATAACAATACTTGTCGCTTGTTTATGTTCAGTATACTTGTTATCAACTTTTTCATCGATAGTATCATATTCACGAACTTCAATAGCATTAGTTTGTTCATTTGTTTCAACTACATTTGGTTGTTTTTCCGATGTAAAACAACCACAAAAAATCACTATTGACAATAATACGCTTGTGAATAGTTTAATCATAAAGTTCTTCCACCTCTTTCAATGTCATAATTGTTCGGCACAATACCAAAAGTTGTTCCGCCGTTGCTACCAAACCCATATAAATCACTCTTTTTCTTCTGCAGACACTTACAGAATCTTCTGAATTTCCTTCAATTGTGTATACCATTTCAACGCCATTTTCCACTGTGTAGGCTAATACTAAACCTGTATGTCCTGAATCTTTCGGGTATCCTGATGTAGACATAGGAACAGATTGGGGACGTGTCAAAAAATGTGCAATTTGATTTTAATTTGCAACAAAAAGTGATACGTCCCCAAACTGTTACCAAACTGTTACATTCAAGTGTTTCTTGTGTTGGTATGCCGTCCCCGAATGGCTTTAATGCTCTGCTATAACAGTTGTAACAACTATATCATTTTCAAAGTTTATTCTGTAGAAATAAGAGTCTATAAGACCCGAACTGACATAGTACTCATAACAATTTTCTGTAGCTTTCAAGGTTGGTTCGCCAA
>JAZNGX010000177.1:0-11305 GCA_045576675.1 Clostridia bacterium
CCTGATGCAAAGGTTTACGTAAAGGTTACAAACTCATGGTTTGACCCGACATTAGAGCAGCAGGCTGCGGAAGCTTTGCTTGATATGGGTTGTGACGTTATTGGACAGCACTGTGATACAACTGCTCCTCAGCTTGCTGCAGAAGCAAGAGGCGTTTTCGGCTGCGGTTATAACTCAGATATGACTAAAGATGCTCCAAAGGCTCACTTGACAGCTCCTATCTGGAACTGGGGTGTATACTACACAAAGGCTGCTAAAGCTGCTATGGAAGGTACATGGACAAATGAAAACTACTTTGGTGGTATGGATGATGGCTTAGTTGACGTTTCACCGCTTTCAGAAAACTGTGCTGAAGGTACAAAAGAGGCTGTTGAAGCTGCAAAGGCTAAAATAGCTGATGGCTCATTCAAGGTATTTGAAGGCGAATTGTTTGATAACCAGGGTAATAAGGTTTGTGAAGCAGGCGAAGTTATTTCAGATGCTGATATCACAGGCAATATGACATGGTACTACAGAAACGTAGTTGCTGAATAATTAATATTGATTACACCGGCGGTTTGCCGCCGGTGTTTTTGTATAAAATCAATATTTTGTATATCGAGATATGGGTTTTATATAAAAACAAAGGAGGACGTTATGAAGAACGATGCTGCTATTAAACTAAGCGGAATTAAAAAGGTTTTTGGCTCTGTTGTGGCTAATAACAACATTGAATTCAGTGTTAAAAAGGGAGAAATCCTTGCACTTCTGGGCGAAAATGGTTCCGGCAAAACAACACTAATGAATATTCTTGCCGGTATTTATCAGCCCGATGCAGGCAGAATTGAAATTAATGGTAAAGAAACAACCATCAATTCTCCTGATGATGCTAAAAGGCTGGGCATAGGTATGATACATCAGCACTTTAAACTTGTTGATATTCATAGTGCAACTGATAATATAATTCTTGGTAGCAAAAAAGGCTTGTTTTTGTCCAAAAACCGCTCAAAAAGAATTAAAGAGCTTTGCGAACAATATCATTTGAATGTCGATCCTGATAAAAAGGTTTACAATATGTCTGTAAGCGAAAAGCAGACAACTGAAATTCTGAAGGTGTTGTACTGTGGGGCAGAAATATTGATATTGGACGAGCCTACTGCCGTTTTAACACCTCAGGAAATTCAGCATTTGTTTGTGATTTTACGTAAAATGCGTGATGACGGACGAGCTATTGTTATTATTACCCATAAGCTTAACGAGGTTTTGGAAATCAGTGATAGAGTAACCATTTTAAGAAAAGGCGAAAGTGTTGCAACTGTTGAAACAAAGGACACCGATGCACAAAAGCTTACTGAGCTTATGGTGGGCAGACCGGTTGAATTGTCAATTAAACGCCCTGAATCGCACAACATTAGTCCTATGCTTGAAATACATAGACTTACTGTTGAAAACGAAGATGGAATTCATGCTCTGGATGATGTTAATTTTACTCTTAATTCCGGTGAAATCTTAGGTGTAGCCGGTGTTGCCGGCAGTGGACAGAAGGAACTGTGCGAGAGTATTGCAGGTCTTATGCCTGTAAAAGAAGGTGCTATTCTTTATAAAAAGCAGAACATTGTAGGGAAAAGTCCCCGAGAGATAATAAAAGCCGGAATCAGTATGAGCTTTATTCCTGAGGATAGACTTGGTATGGGACTTGCAGCATCAATGGGTATAGTTGATAATGTGCTTTTAAAGCAGTACAGAGATTCTAAAGGGCCGTTTATTGTTAAGAAAGAAGCGAAAGAAATATCCAAAAAAATTGTAGAGAAGCTTGAGATTTCTACTCCTGACCTTGAAACACCGGTAAGACAGCTTTCCGGTGGTAATGTTCAGAAGGTATTGCTTGGAAGAGAAATAGAATCAAATCCAAATGTTCTTATAACTGCTTATGCAGTGCGAGGTCTTGACATTAATTCATCATACACAATTTATGATGCTTTGAATGAGCAGAAAGAAAAAGGCGTTGCAGTACTGTTTATTGGTGAGGATTTGGATGTTATGCTTGAGCTTTGTGACAGAATTATGGTGTTGTGTCACGGTAAGGTTACAGGCATTGTTGATGCCAAAACTGCAACAAAAGAGCAGTTAGGATTACTGATGACATCAGCGGAGGTGGATAACAATGCATAATAGAAAAACTCCATTAGTAAGAATAGCAAAAAAGAATGAGGTATTTGGCTGGAAACTTGGTTTAATTACTGTCGTTTCATTTTTGCTTGCATTGATTGCCGGCGGCATATTTGTTGCTGCTTTAGGCAAAAATCCATTTGCTGTGTACGCAAGTATTATAAATGGTGCTTTCAGAAGTAAGATAGCAATTCAGGGAACTGTTAAAGTTTTGATTCCGTTGCTTATTACTTCTCTTGGTGTAATATTTGCATTTAAAATGAAATTCTGGAACATAGGTGCCGAAGGACAAATTATAATGGGTGCTATATTTGCATCGTTCTTTGCATTGTTCTGTTCTGGTTTGCCAAAGGTTGTTTTAATACCTGTAATGTTTATTGCAGGTGTTGTCGGTGGCGGAATATGGGCGATTATACCTGCGTTTTTCAAAACAAAATTTGGAACAAACGAAACGTTGTTTACTCTTATGCTTAATTATATTGCGTTGTACTTTATAAGATATTTTTCAGAAGGCCCGTGGAGAGATCCGAGCTCATCAGGCTTTCCGAAGATTGCATCTTTTGAAGAAGCTGCCAGACTGCCGAGGGTGTTTGGCGTTCACGCAGGCTGGATTATAGCATTATTCTTAGTTATTGCAGTATACATTTATATGAAGTATACAAAGCACGGATATGAAATCAGTGTTATCGGTGAAAGCGAAAAGACAGCACAATACGCGGGTATGAATGTAAGAAGAATCATTATGCGTACCATATTCATAAGTGGTGCTGTGTGTGGTATCGCAGGAATGGTACAGGTCAGCGGTGCTGCATATACTCTTGGTGAAGGCGTTGCCGGAGGTGTTGGCTTTACTGCAATTATTGTTGCGTGGCTTGCACGTTTGAATCCGATTATTTGCGTTGTGGTATCATTGCTGTTTGCAATACTTCAAAAGGGCTGCAGCGTAATGCAGAGTACATTTGGATTATCACCCGCAGTATCTGATGTATTGCAGGGCGTAATATTATTCTTTGTTTTGGGCGGAGAATTCTTTGCTCACTATAAACTGATATTCAGAAACGGAGGAAAAGATAATGACACAGCTGATTAATTTTTTATATGCGTCTATTAAAGCAGGAACTCCGTTGCTTTTTGGTACAACCGGTGAAATTCTAACAGAAAAATCCGGTAACACTAACCTTGGTGTTGAAGGTATGATGTATATGGGAGCAATAGCAAGCTTTTATATGGGGTTTACTTATGATAATTTCTTGCTGGCACTTGTTTCTGCGATTGTTGCAGGTGCGTTTGGTGCATTGATTTATGCTTTTATCACTGTTACCTTAAAAGCTAACCAGACAGTTACAGGTCTTGCTCTTACTATTTTTGGTACAGGTTTTGCTAACTTTTTTGGTGAGGTTTTAGCAAATACTGTCCCAAGCGGCTCGCCTAAGCTGTCAGAAGGCTTTATGGCAAATCTTTCAGCATTGAATTTGTTTGGACTTGCTGACGTACCTGTTATTGGCAGACTGTTGTTTAATCACAATATTCTTGTGTATCTTGGAATTATTATTGCAATAATATTGGGTGTATATCTTAAATATACAAGAGTGGGTCTTAATGTTCGTTCTGTAGGCGAAAATCCGGGCGCGGCAGATGCGGCAGGTATTAATGTAACACTTATAAAATATATAAATATATTAATTGGTGGTGGAGTATGCGGACTTGGTGGAGCGTACATTGCGTTGGTTAATGGCGGCGGAGTATGGAATAACGGCTGCGTTAATGGTCAGGGTTGGATTGCGGTTGCATTGGTTATTTTTGCAAGCTGGAGTCCGTTTAAGGCTTTGCTTGGTTCGTTGATTTTTGGTGCATCAACTGTTTTGCAGTTCTATGTACCCCGTGATGTGATTAACTTACCAAATGCATTTTATATGATGCTTCCGTTTATAATTACTTCTGCAGTGCTTATTGTTACATCTATGAAAAAGTCAAAAGAAGGTGCTCAGCCTGCAAGCTGCGGAACGAATTATTTCAGAGAGGAAAGATAACGTATGAAAATTGGGGAACTTGTCACGCAAGCTACTGACATTTTAAGAGATAATAAAGTAAGAAGCTGTGTTTTGGATGCACAGCTTCTTCTTGCACATTATTTAAAGGTTGATAAGCTTTTTGTAATTAACAACCGTAACTGTGATCTGGCCGAATATGATGGTTATTTTGATTTGATTTCACGCAGAGCGATGCACGAACCAATTGCGTATATCTTAGGCAAAAAAGAATTTTTTGGTTTGGACTTTTATGTTGATAAAAACGTTCTTATACCACGTCCCGATACTGAAATTCTTGTTGAAAGTGTTATTAATATTGTTAAAAGCAAAAGAAAAAAAATGCTTGATATCGGTACAGGAAGCGGATGTATTTCTGTAAGTTGTCTTGCAAATTGCAAGCATCTTAATGCAAAGGGACTTGATATATCAGGTGAGGCACTTGCTATAGCAGAAAAGAATGCTGAAACAAACAAAGTAAAAAAAAGGTTTACAACGCTTAAGTGTGATATATTAAATGAAATTCCTGACGGCAAATATGATATTATAGTTTCAAATCCGCCGTATATTGAGCCTGAGGTTATTGAAGGTCTTGAACCAGATGTGAAGGATTATGAACCATATTCGGCATTATATGGTGGTGCAGATGGGCTTGATTTTTATCGCCGCATATCTTCGATTGGTAAGGATATTTTAAATGATAAATATTTAATGGCTTTTGAGGTTGGGCATACGCAAAGCGATGCTGTTATGGAAATATTAAAAAAAGACGGTTATGATAACATAACCGCCGTTAATGACTTAGCAGGCATAAAACGTGTTGTTATTGCCCGGAGTTCCAGATTTTAATAATTCCTGATTTATTAAGTGAGGCAAAAATAAGCACGAGAATTGGCATACAAATCATACCAACTATTCCAAAAAGCTTAAAGCCGACATATATAGCAATCATAGTGAGCAACGGATATGTTCCCAGTGAACTGCTGATAATTTTGGGTTCTATAAACTGCCTTACAACAGTGATTATTGCATATAGAATAATAAGACCTATACCAAGCGGATAATTTCCCACAACAAGGGAAATAAGAGCCCAGGGTATCAATATTGTTCCTGTTCCAAATATCGGAAGAACATCTATAATTGCAATTACCAATGCAAATGTAAAAGCATATTCGATTCCAAGAATCATCATTCCTATCAACAATTCGAAGAAGGTTATCGTCATAATTGTCAGCATACCTTTAAGGTACTTTTTAAATGCAATATTGGCGTATTCTTTGATTGTTGATATTTTTTCGCGGATTTTTGGCGGGAACTGATTTGCCAGACTGTGTTTAATCAAGTCGTAGTCATTTGTTATAAAAATTGACGAAAGCACAAAAGCTACAATGAATATCAGTACTGACGGAATACGTGTTGCAATATTTGTTGCGCGGTTAATTGTGAATTTTGTAAGCGTTGTTAGAATTTCTGAAAGCGATCTTGCCAAATCAGCCAGAAATTCATTTGCATACTGTGAAAATTCGGGAGATACTGACTTGTGGAACAATTCCCATTGGGCAGAAAGCTCGTTATACTTATCCGTTATAAATGTTGAAAAATCCGGAATGGTTTGTACAAGGGTTGTAAGCTCAGTTATAAGTCTGTTCACAACCAAAGTTATTAATCCTGTAACAACCGTAAGTATAAAAAGCAAAGCGACGGTTGTTGCAAGGATTTTTTTGAATCTGAATTTGTTTTTTAAAAAACGTGCCACCGGATTTGCAAGTGCTGCAACAGCAAATGCAATTATAAAAGGCAACAGCAAATTGACAACGTTCGGAAAAATCGTTGTTAAAAAGAAATAACCAAGTACAATATATAAAATTACTATGAAAAATTTAACGTGTTTTTGTATATCCAAAATTTATCACACCTTTAAAAACATATCCATTAATGTATGACCTTTTTCAACAAATATGCCGTTTTTAGCATTTTCTTCTGTATATTTAAGACCGCTTTTTTCTTTTTCGTTACTTCTGTAAATAACAAAAGGAACAGGGTCGTTTGTGTGTGTTCCTATTTTAAGAGGAGTAGGATGGTCGGGAGCAATCATAACTGAAAACTCTTCGCCACTTGTTTTTAGTGCCTCGTAAACAGGTTTTAATACCTGTTCATCAATAAGCTCAATGGCTTTAACTTTGTTTTCGGTTTCAAATCTGTGACCGCACTCGTCGGGAGCTTCCATATGAACATAAACAAAGTCGTTTGTTTTTAGCGCTTCTATAGCGGCTTTGGCTTTGCCTGCAAAATTTGTGTCAATATTTCCTGTAACACCTTCAACATCTATGCTTTCCATATTTGCACATATTCCAATACCTTTAACCAGGTCAACTGCTGAAATTACTGCACCTTTTAAATTGTATTTTTCTTCAAACGAAGTAAGAAGAGGCTTTTTGCCCTGTCCCCATATCCAGATGGAATTTGCAGGATTTAAACCTCTTTTAATTCTGTCAAGATTTATCGGGTGGTCTTTTAACAGGTCGTAACTCTTTTTCATTAAATCTTTTAAAATTTCGCTGTCGGGAAGATAATCTTTGATTACCTTTCCTGAAATATCATGTGGCGGGGTAAGCTTGAACTGTGTATCAAGTCCGTGCCATAAAAGCAGATGACGATATGATATTCCGCCAAAAAAGCTTCTTATTTCATCGCCAAGCTTTTCATCAATATATTTCATCAGTTCACGCGATTCTTTTGTTGTTATTTCGCCTGAGCTATAGTCTACCATAGTTTTATCTTCATAATTTTCAGCATCAGAAAGCGTAACCACGTTTGTTCTGAAGGTGGTGTCATTTTCACCAACATCTACCCCCATGCTGACAGCCTCCAGTGGTGAACGCCCTGTATAATATCTGTATGGATCATAGCCCATAACAGAAAGATTTGCAACATCGCTGCCGGGAGGAAGATCGCCGGGAACGGTTTTAACAAGCCCTGTGATTCCATTTTCACAAAGCATATCCATATATGGTTTGTGTGCTGTTTGTAAAGGTGTTTTACCTCCAAGCTTATCAACAGGCCAGTCAGCCATTCCGTCTCCTAATATAACAACATATTTCATTTTGAATTTCCCCCTAAAATAAGTATGACTATATTTTAACAAAATATTTTAAAATATACAATAGAATATACAAAAAATTTTCAAATTTAGAAATATTAAGGATTTTGCCAGAATTTTTATGTACATTTTTTATAAAATTACTTTACAATTATGTTAAAAGTATTGCATTTTTTAATATTTAATGCTATGATATAATACGTGTAAGAAACAAATTAAATAGGAGGTATTTACAAATGAGAATTACATCAAAAATTTTATCAGTTATTCTTGTAATGTGTATGTTGCTGACATCAGTAGGATTTGCAGCTGCATATACAGATGTAAGTGTTGATGATGCAAATTATCCTGCAGTTTCATTACTTTCATCACTTGGAATAATCAAAGGTTATGAGGACGGTTCATTTGGTCCTGATAAAAACGTTACAAGAGCTGAATTCACTGTAATGCTTATCAGAACACTTAATATGAGTGGTATAGGCAGCAGTGACCCTGCAGGTCTTCCTTTTGAAGACGTTGCTTCAGTTGATTGGGCTGTTGGTGACATCAGAACAGCTTATGATCTTGGTATTATCAATGGTATGAGTGCAACAGAATTTGCACCTAACGACCAGGTAACATCAGAGCAGGCTCTTAAAATGATTGTTTGTGCTATGGGTTATGAGCCTATGGCTATAGACATCGCAGGCGGTGCTGACAAGGTTTGGCCTACAGGTTACACAACTGTTGCAGGTCAGTTGAATCTTACAGCAGGTGTTACTTCTGCTATGGATGCTGCTGCAAAGCGTATCGAAATTGCTAAGTACATATACAACGCTTTGGAAGTTGACTTAATGCAGTCAACAGAGTTTGCAAATGGTGCAGTTAAAACTGAAATCAAGCAGGGCGTTAATATTCTTAACGACAAGCTTAAGGTTCTTTACGGAACAGGTGAACTTCGTGCTGACAACGAAAGCTCAGCTGAAGCAAGCGGAACACTTGCACGTGCAGGTGAAGTATTGATTTATCAGAATGACGAATCTGTTAGCGACACATTCTACGTAAATGATATTTCAACAAAAGGTCTTGTTGGAAGAAGCATTAAGTATTATTACAAACGTAATATAAATGGTGAAAAGACTCTTGTTCATTTAATTGATGCAACAAAGTCATCATCTGTTCTTTCAATTGACCCTGAAGCATATGATGGCGTAACAGGAACATGGGCAACAGGTATTGAAATCAGCTATTGGGAAGATGATTATGCACGAAACACAACAAAGGTTAATGTTTCAGCTAATCCTATCCTTTCAATCAACGGTAGAGTGGTTGAAACAAGTTCAATTACGCCTGCTAATGCTCTAGCTATTGATTCTGGTTCAATTGAGCTTGTTGATTCTACAAACAGCGGTAATTACAATAAGATTAACATTGTATCATACCAGACATGGGTAGTAGGCTCAGTAAGCACAAGCCAGAAGCTTGTAATGGATTATTACAGAGCAGGTGTTTCAAAAGAACTTAACGAAGATGATGTTCAGACAACTCTTACAATGACAAGAGCGTCAAATGGTTCAACAGCTTCATTATCATCACTTGCAAAGTTCAACGTTCTTTCCATAAAAGAAAGTGCGGGTGCTAACAATAAAAAGGTTATTGAAGTTGTCGTTTCAAATGAAAAGGTATCAGGTACAATTAACTCAATTGACCTTGGTATGAAAGAGTTAACAGTTAACAGCAAAACTTACAAGCTTTCAAACTATATCTTAAATTATGCTAATGATAAGGTTAATATGTTAGAAATCAATGATACTTGCGATTTCTATCTTGATAAGGACGGCAATATTGCTGCTTTTGAAAAAACTGAATCAACAAATACAACCTATGCATATATCTGCGGTGCTGGTAAAGACAATGCAGGAGATGTAGCATCATTCAGAATTATTGATTCAACAGGTGCAAAGATTTCAATCAATGCTGCAAGCAGATTGAGAATTGACGGAGAGTCATATTCTGACCCTGATGATATTATCTCACGTTTGAATACTATTTCTAATAATGTTGATGGTAATAGTGCAAATGGTTCACAGCTTGTTAAGATAACAAAGAACAGTTCAGGCGTTATTTCTTCAATTGATACTGTTGCTCCTGCTACAAATGAGTCAGAAACTGACCTTAAGCAGTATCCGTTAACAGCAACAAGCTTTACTTACAAATCATCAAATAAAGAGTTTTCAAATGGCTCTGAGAAATTTATGATTGATTCAAGCACAATCATTTTCAGTGTTCCTTCTAACAGAATGGATTATACCGAGTACGCAAAGAGAAATATGAGCTATTTCAAGGATGGAAGAACATATAGCAATATCGAAGTGTTTGACAAAGGCGATGGTTCAACTGATAAAGCTAAATGTATAGTTATTTATGGCTCAGGCGGTGCTGAAAACTTAACTGCTGATTCTCCGATTTTGATTTTTGCTTCAAGAAACAGTACTAATAACTCAGAAGGCGAACAGGTATATAAAATCGGTGGATATTTATTTGGTGAAGGTGAGGCAAATAATACAACACCACAGGTTAAAAACACAACTGATACATCAGTAATGAGTTCTGATGCAACTGGTGATGTGTTCAGAGTTGCTTATACAAATGGCAATGAATATAACAGTAATTCAGTAAAATTATTTGGTGTAAATGGACCAATGGGTGCTGCTTTCTATCAGGAAGGTATACCAGGAAGTGTTGATGATGATTACATTACTGCACACGGCTTGTTACTTGGTGCTTCAGAAGATTCATTTGTTGTTGCTAAGACAAATGATATTGACGATTTGATTAATGAAGCCACAGTTGATACATATTCATTCTCTGTTGGTTCAAATACTGTTTTTGCAGTATTTAACATAAATGAATCTGAAAACTACAGATTACGTTTATCAAATGATAACATTTTAATGTCAATGCCTTCATTTGATAGCACAAAGCAGAATATTGTTAAGGATGATCAGGGCGTTGTAACAAGTTCAAATGGCGTTGAAGCAAGTGAAATTTTCACATATGTTGTAAATGACAGAGTTGTTCTTGTATACCAGATTATTAGATAATTGTTTTTTTAAAAGCTCCGGCAATTATTGCCGGAGCTTTTGCATTCCTGTATGGTCTATAATGTAATCATCTTTATATATTAATTCTGAAATAGTTTTAAATTTGTATCCTTCATTTATAAGTGAGTTTAATATTTGTGGTAAAGCTTTAGATGTGTGCTTTGCACCGTTGTGCAATAAAATTATGGAACCGCTTTTCACCTTTTTCAATATTCGGTGTTCCATTTCATCTGACGTAAGACCTTTCCAGTCAAGGCTGTCAACATCCCATTGTATTGAAAATCTGCCGGTTTCATTGCAGGCAAGTACAGATGTGTTTGTATATTCACCATATGGTGGTCTGAATATTTTATTGTCTTTCCCTGTTATGTTTTTGATTTTTTTATCACAAGCATCCATATCTGCAATAATTTCTTCACGCGATAATTTGCTGTAATGCTTATGACTGTCTGAATGGTTTGCGACTTCGTGCCCTCTGTCATACATTTCTTTTACTGATTCCGGATATCTATCTATAAAATCACCTACAACAAAAAATGTTGCTTTGCAGTTGTAGTTGTCAAGTGTATCTAAAATATCTTTAAGGTCTTCATTCCCCCAGGCGGAATCGAATGTAACAGATATTACCTTTTCTTCAGTCTCGACACAATAAATTGGCAGTATCCTTTGCGTAACTGATGCGGGGATTGCCATTTTTGTGCCTAGTGGTACCAGTAATGCAATTCCAAGAGCATATAACATACACACTAATGATTTTTTGTCGATTATAAAAAGCCTCATATTAATTCCCATAGCCTTTCTGCCCACAAATAGTAATTAAAAATATACACGCTCCTTATCGTGGGCAGATAAGGCGTTTTGCGGTGCTGTCCAAATTTTGAATTTGGCTAACAGCACCCATGCAACAGCGTTCTACAGCTTGCTGTAGTGAAACGCCACTGCTATGG
>JAZNGX010000178.1:0-18880 GCA_045576675.1 Clostridia bacterium
TCATCAGACAGCAAGAATGCACGGTAGCCCTCGTATGTCATATAAACATCAAGCTTGCCTGTTACCTCAAACGGTGAGTGCATTGAAAGCACAGGCACGCCACAGTCGATTGTTTCAACATTTAAGTTTGCAATATACTGAGCAACAGTACCACCGCCGCCCACATCTACCTTTCCAAGCTCACCTGTCTGCCACGCTATATCATTTTTGTTAAACAGATTTCTCACAAAGCCAACAAGTTCTGCGCTTGCATCACTTGAGCCGCCCTTGCCTCTTGAGCCTGTGTATTTGGTGATAAGCACACCATGATTAAGATAAGCCGAGTTGTTACTTTCAAAAACCTCTTTGTAATTCGGGTCAACTGCCGCACCAACGTCAGCTGATAAGCATATTGAATTGCCAAAGCATTCACGAAGTGCAATGTCGCTGTACTGCTCTGTCATACTGATTAATTTTGCCATCGTGTCCTCAAAAAAGGCAGAACGCATACCTGTGTTTCCCATACTTCCGACCTCTTCCTTGTCTGCCAGGAAGCATACCGCTGTTTTATCAGGGTCCTGAATATTCATTATAGCTTCAAAGGATGCAAAAGCACAAACTCTGTCGTCCTGACCATAGGCACCTATCATACTCTTATCAAAGCCGACATCACGAGCCTTGCCTGCAGGAACAACTTCGATTTCAGCACTGACAAAGTCCTCCTCCACAATGCCATACTTTTTGTTTATAATGTCCATTACAGCACATTTTACCTTGTCCTTTTCAGCATCACCGCAAATGCTTCCCACAAGCACGTTAAGGTTCTCACCCTCAACCCCCTTATGAAGCGGCTTTTTCATCTGCTCATCTGCAAGATGAATAAGCAAATCGGTTACGCAAAAAACAGGGTCGTTTTCTTCTTCACCAATTGAAATGCTTACCTTTTCGCCTGTCCCTGTTACCACAACACCATGTATTGCAAGAGGCACAGTTGTCCACTGGTACTTTTTAATTCCGCCATAATAATGAGTTTTAAAAAGTGCCATTTCAGTGTCCTCATACAAAGGATTCTGCTTTAAATCAAGGCGAGGAGAATCGATATGAGATGCAATTAAATTGATACCCTCTTTAATGTACTTCTTGCCTATTATAACAAGCATAAGGCTTTTGCCTCTGTTATTTATATAAACCTTGTCACCTGCCTTTAAGCTGTCAAACTCAGTGATGTTTCTAAAGCCGTTTTTCTTTGCAAGTTCAATAGAATTTTCACAGCAAAGTCTTTCAGTTTTACCATTGTCAAGGTAGTTTTTATACTTCTCATTCAAATCCATTATGTCTCTTTTGCGGTCGGCAGAAATGTTTTCCCAACCGTTTTTACGTTTGTACATATTATCCATTTATCTTACCTCCATACAGTAATTTATATATTTTGTAATTATAATTAACCTTATTTAAATATGATGTGGTTTCACCAAACGGTGTTTTGGCAATTGATATGCCGTCAGGCGAATAGTCACTGTTTTCAAGCCACTCATCAACATTTCCCATACCTGCGTTATATGCTGCAATCGCACAGCTTTGATTACCATCATAACGCTCAAGCAGGTAATCCAGATAAAAAATCCCCATCTGTATATTAAAATCACCATCATACAACATTTCGTCGGTGTAATTTTCAACCTTCATTTTTTCTGCACACCATTGTGCAGTTTCATTGGTTATCTGCATAAGTCCGTTCGCAGATTTATGCGACGTCGCACTGCTTTCAAAATTACTTTCTGCCTTTATGACCGCCATTATTAAAAGCGGGTCTATTTCATATTGTGCAGAATATTTTTCTACTGCTTCATAATAATACATCGGATATACTCTGCCGATTATATTATAGCCTGCAACGACGAGTATTATAACCAAAAGCAAGAACACACTCCGCTTTTTCATAACCCCTGCAAGCACTCCTTTACTTTTTTTATAAATTCAATATCAGTTCCGTTGTTTTCAAGCACAATATCGGATAATCTCGCATAATCAGCATCAGAAATCTGCGAATTAATGCGGCTTAAAGCAGCCTGTTCGCTAATTCCGTCACGGCTTATAATTCTCTTGATACGTATCTCCTTATCAGCAACAACCGTAATAATGTGCGTGCATTCATTTATAAGCTCTGTTTTATGTAACACGGCGGCATCAATTACACACCTGTCCGTCATAAGCCCACGTATTTTATTCGTAATATGCACGTGAACGATATTGTTAAGCTTTTGCAAAGCCGTTGCATCATTAAACACAATTGTACCAAGCTTTTTTCTTGAAATATTTCCGTTCTCTGTAATGCCGTTGCCAAATTCGTTAATTAATTCATCATATGCCTCGTTCTGCAAAACAGAGTGACCGATTTTGTCACCATCTATAATTGTAAAACCCAACTCAGCTGCAGCAGCAGAAAACACTCCTTTGCCAACACCGCTGCCGCCTATCAGACCTATCACTATTTTATTTTGCGTCATACCATGTTACTCCTGTATTCATATCAACCTTTAACGGAACACTCATTTTGTATGCATTTTCCATTTCAGTTTTTAAAATTGTTTTAACCTGCTCGGTTTCATCAGGCTGTGCTTCTATAATAAGCTCGTCATGCACCTGCAAAACCAGCTTAGACTTTAAGCCTTCTGCTTTAAGTCTGTTATAAACCTTAACCATTGCAAGCTTTATAATGTCTGCCGCACTGCCCTGAATAGGTGTATTCATTGCAACCCTTTCACCAAATGAGCGTGTTATAAAATTGTTCGCCGCAAGCTCAGGCAAATAACGCCGTCTGTTAAGCATTGTGCTTACATATCCGTCCTCTTTTGCCTGCTCGACGATATTATCAAGGTAACGTTTTACTCCACTGAAACGTTCAAAATAATTTGCAATATATTTTCTCGCCTCAAATACAGGGATTTTCAAATCTTTGGCAAGAGAAAATTCACCCATACCATACACTATTCCAAAGTTAACAGTCTTTGCCCTTGAACGCATTTCAGCCGTTACGTTTTCTTTATCCACATTAAAAATCTGCATAGCTGTTGCAGAATGGATGTCGGCATCCTCATTAAATGCTTTTTTCATAACCTCATCGTCAGCGATGTGTGCAAGCACGCGTAATTCAATCTGCGAATAATCGGCATCAGCAAGAACACAACCGTCACCTGCAACAAACATTTTTCTAAGCTCACGTCCAAGCTCTGTTCTGACTGGTATGTTCTGCAAATTCGGCTCGGTACTGCTTATTCTGCCTGTAACTGTAACAGTCTGATTAAAGCTTGAATGAATACGACCTGTTTCTTCATTTATAACTGCTGCAAGACCGTCTGTGTATGTGCTTTTAAGCTTTGCTATGTGACGATATTCAAGTATTAAATTTATAATAGGATGGTCATCAACAAGCTTTTCCAAAACCTCTGCATTGGTTGAATAGCCAGTTTTTGTTTTTTTAACAACAGGCAGCTTTAAGTTTTCAAACAACACAACGCCCAGCTGCTTTGGAGAATTTATGTTAAATTCACCGCCTGCCATTGAATAAATCTGTTGCTCCAAGCTTTCAATTGCATCACCAAGCTGCTTGCCAAAAGTAACAAGTGCATCTCTGTTAACCTTAACACCTGTTATCTGCATATCGGCAAGCACAGTTACAAGCGGAAGCTCCACCTCATAATATAGCTTATGCTGATTATACTGCTCAATTCTTTCGCAATACAATTTGTGTAATCCAATTATCGCAAACACACCCATTTCAGGCGTTGCAATTTCGGATATTCCCAACGCCTCAAGCGATATTACGCCAAGACTGTAATCCGTTGCGGCAGGGTTATCAAGATACGCCGCAATCATTGTGTCAAATGCAACGTTATCAAAAACGCCGTAGCTTACCATACTTTCTTTTATATTGTGACCTATTTTTGCAATATCAGCATCAAAAAGAAGCCCTTTTAAAACCTCTTCTGAAACAGATGCTATATCACCGTCACAGCTGGCAACAGCACAGCCGTTTTTATCGCAGTAATAATACATAGTTTTTAAAGAGCGTATGCTTTCAACAGTTTTTTCTGCATCACCTGAAACCACTTGGAGGTGCTCCGCACCTGTTAAATCAAGCTTTTTAATAAAACTTTGAAAATTAAGCCTTTGGAAAAGCTCAAACAAAGTCTCTTTGTTATATTCACGTATTTTCCAGTCTTCAACCGAAGTTTCAATCGGCACATTGCAATCGATTGTTGCAAGCTGCTTGCTTAAAACAGCGTCCTCTTTGCCATCAACAAGCTTTTGCCGCACGCCTGCCTTTATCGATGCATCATCGATATTAGTATAGATATTTTCAATGCTTTCAAACTGCTTTATAAGTGAAAAAGCTGTTTTTTCACCAATCCCCGCAACACCCGGGATATTGTCTGAGGTATCACCCATAAGTCCTTTTACATCTATAAATTGACTTGGTGTGATTTCATACTCCTCTATAAATTTATCACGGTTATAATCAACGGTCTGTGTTGAACCGCCTTTGGTTGTAACAAGCTTTATAACAGTATTGTCACCCGCAAGCTGCAAATCATCCCTGTCACCTGTTAAAATAACGCATTTTATGCTTTTGTTTTCACAAGCTTTTGAAACAGTGCCAATAATATCATCTGCCTCGTAACCCTCAAGCGACAGCATTTCTATATTCATAGCAGCAAGCACTTCTTTTAAAACTGGCATCTGCTGTCTTAACTCGTCAGGCATTCCTTTGCGGTTTGCCTTGTACTTGTCATACTGCTTATGTCTGAAGGTTGGAGCACTTAAATCAAAAGCAACACACAAACCATCAGGTTTTTCTTCATCAATATATTTAAAAAGGATATTCAAAAATCCGTAAATCGCATTGGTATAAAGTCCTTCGCTGTTTGTAAGCAAGCGAATTCCATAAAAAGCTCTGTTTACAATACTGTTGCCGTCAAGTATCATTAGTTTATTCAAAGCCTGCACCTCCAATGTTATAATTATACAATAAATAATTGTTTTATTCAAGTAATAAAGGGATATTTTAAGGTAAAATTTACATTATGTTAAAATTCGTGAATAAATAAAAAGTCCCGTCATATTATATACATGGAAACTATTTTTGCAGGAGGTAATTGTCATAACCGATAAAGAAAAAAACGAAAACACAAACGAAACCAAACCTTCTCACGAACAGGATTTGGATGATTATATTTTTAAAGATGAGCCTGTAAAGCTTCACTCCGAAAGATAAAACGGGGCAGTGGCAAAATGCACAGATTGCATAAAGCACTATTTCCCACCAACCCCAAAGAAGCTGTAACAAAACGAATTTCATTTTGCTACAGCTTCCTTTTTTAATGATCATTTAACATTTTCAATTCATAAAACTTGCCTTTTCTTGCCATAAGCTCCTCATAAGTACCTGTTTCAATGCACCGTCCGTTCTCCATTACTACTATTCTATCCGCATTACGGATTGTAGATAAACGATGTGCAACAATAAATGTTGTCCTGCCATTAGTAAGATGCTCTATTGCCTTTTGAACATGCATTTCAGAGATGTTGTCAAGAGCAGAGGTTGCTTCATCGAGGATAAGAATTTTCGGGTCTCGTATAAGAGCACGGGCAATGGAAATTCTTTGTTTCTGCCCCCCAGACAATCTTGCCCCTCCCTCACCAACAGGCGTATCAAGCCCATTTGGCAGTTCATTTGCAAATTCTTCTATATTAGAAAGGCGTATCACCTCGTTTAATTGTTCCTCTGAAACGCCGGTTAATCCATAGGTAATATTGTCACGTATTGAGCCTGTAAACAAAATGCAGTTTTGCGGGACAACCGAAATAAAGCGTCTGTAATCACTTAAATTAAGCTCGCTGATAGGCTTTCCATCTATTAAAACTGCCCCCTCAGATGCTTGCAAAAATCCAATTATCATATTCATTATTGTTGTTTTGCCAGAGCCTGAAGCACCAACAAAAGCGATACATTCACCCGGTTCCACAGACAAGCTGAAGCTTTTAATTAAATCCTCATCTGCATCAGGATAACGGAAGGTTACATTATCAAATTTCACCGTTCCATGAACATAACGAAGTTTTATTTTGCCATAGTTATCCTCAATTTCATTTGACAGCACAATTTCCGATACAGATTCTAAAGAATCTATTCCCTTTGTTATCTGCGGATAAATTCCTATTATTGAATTAACATTTCCTGAAATGGTGTTAAAATATGACTGATACAAAACAATATCTCCAACAGGAATTTCTCCCTTTGTTGCAAGATACGCCGTGAAAAACAAACAAACAACACTCATAAGCTGACTTATAATCCATGTAACAGAGCCGAACTTTGCATTGGTAATATCAACAGCAAAGCCTCTCGCACGAAGTTTTTCTATCTTTTTTTCCAAATCTGCAATTTCTTCGTTTTCAAGGCCATGCGCCTTTGTAACAGGTATCATACCAAGCATATCTGTAAGCTTTGCAGACACACTCTCCGTTTCCTTACGGAAACGATAATTGCTGGTACGCATACTTTTTCTAAACAACTGTACAAGCAATACATTTACAGGAATTACAAAAACATAAAATACTACAACTGTTCCGCTTCTTGTGGCTGCTATCCATACAGAAACAAGTACAATCAGCACTGACGGAATAATGTTTTTCACAAACAACTGACAAAGCATCTCTATTGATTCAATATCACGCATAAACTTTGACTGGACTTTACCGCTTTCAATTCCCTTGTGATATGTAATAGACAAATGCTGAAGCTTACGAATAAGAGTATTCCGAAGACCTGCGCCGATATTCCTTAATTTATTATCAACATACTTTGAATATATAAGGTGAAGCGGATAATTTGATATAATCAACATCGTCAACACTATGCCGGAAACAATGAGCTTCTTTGTCATATCGGGGTCGTTCCTTGTTACTATATTGATAATCTCAGCCGTCACAAGAGGCAGTACCCACGCCGCTAAATGTTTTAAAATAAATAAAACAGCTGACATAACCATCGCCCATGCGTTATTTTTAGCAAGCATTTTTGGTATTGCATTTGACTTTTTATTTTTGCTGTTTTCCTCCGCCGCAATGAACAATTGTTCATAATCAGGAATAGGATTCTTATTAGCCTCACTAACTTCCATACTAATCCTCCTAACATTAACTGTCAAGGTTATATTTACCATACCAAAAAGACTTTGTCAATACTTAACAATAAAATATTTTTAATAAGAACAAAGCGGTTGCACCGCTCGCTGCAAGCAGCGGTCGAAGGCATAACGCTTTGTTTGCCCATGTGCATTTCGGCATATCCAAAAATTTTACACGGGCATAAAAAAACAATGTCTGTTCTCCGGATAGTTTTCTTAATAAACCCGTTGAAGAACAGACATAAAGTCTAACACAATTCAATTTTATTAACGGATACCTCAAACGCTGTTTTGGTAACAATAGTGTCATCATCAAGCTTTTTCTGATATTGACGTGACTGCATACGCCCTGTAATTCTAACATTGTCACCCACACACAAGTCACGTGCAAAGCGTGCGTTTCTTCCCCATGCAATACAGGGAATATAATCTGATTTGTTGTGACTTCTGTTGACTGCAAGCAGCATATCTGTTATTTCTCGTCCGAACGGAGTTGTGCGATATGTAGGCACTTTGCATATATAGCCGTCAAGCTCAACCTCATTGATATAATCTGCATCAGGAGGTGCAAGATATATTGTTTTTGCAAAAAGCGTTAAAATCAGTCTGCTGCCCACACCTGTATAATTATTGTACGAACGAAACTGACCGCTTATAAAAAGCTTATCACCGACTTTATAATCATAATTTGCCATAGTTTTTTCCGATACAGTGATATTTATGTAATCCACACTGTCGGACAAGCGTGGCACCTTAACCTTAAAGCAATAAAAAGACTCGTCAAAGCTTTCGTGGCTGAACACAGGCTCGCTTACCATTTCTCCCATAAGCTCTGCCCTGTTACTCATAAGTAAATTTTCCAAAACGTTCACTCTCCTGTTATAATCTTTAATATTATACTATTCACAGATTATAACAATTAGAACGGCTTTCGATTACAAAAGTTTTTCCGATTCAGGACAGAATTATGGTTTCAGAACCTTTAAACAGAACGGATTTTGAGATTTTGAGTTCTCTAATTCTTTTTGGATAATTGCGAAATCCAATCTGTATTTTGAAGGCGTTGTCCCTGTTACTTTCCTAAACAATCGCATAAAATGTACATCGTTTGCATATCCGCACATTTTAGATATACTGCATACTGTAAAATCAGTGCTTGATAACAGATACTTTGCATACTCTATTCGTCCGAGCAAAACCTCTTCCATAATTGATGCTCCAAAAAAGCTCTTATATAAATGTTGAATATAAGAACGGCTTAAATTCAGCTTTTTGCAAATTTTATCTATATTCCAATCGTTTTGCGGTGCGAGTTGTATTTCGTGTCTTAAAGTGCAAAACAATTCGTAGTATGGTTTTTCTTTTGCTAAAACAGGCATTTTCAGCATTTCGGATAATTTTATTAATATCAAATTAAAATATAGGTTCATCGAATCTTCTTTATATAAATTCTGCGAATACTTTTCACTGAAAATTTTCCTTATCAGTTCAGAAAAAACAGTTGTACTATTTACGGATAATATGGTATCAAAAGGGATATCAAGTTTTTGTATTTCGTTCATTTCCTCATCATCAACATCAAAATGTATCCAATCGTTTGCATATTCTTTTGATAAAGCTCCATAAATCTGCGGCGTTCCTTTTTTAAAAAGCACAACGGAATTAGGTGATGCAATATGTTTTTCGTTATCAAAAACAAAAAAAGCCTCTGTTTTTAATATTAAAAGGATATAATCTCCTGAGCCATATGGTCTGTTTATGAAAAAATCCGCCGGATGTCTGTAATTGTACCCAACATTTACTATTTTCATCAGTCATTCCTCCAAAGCACAAAACATCAGTATATTGATATTATAAACAATTGAAGTGTTTCTGTCAACATTGTATAATTACTGTCAGGAGGCGATTGATTATGAAAGCAGAAATAATCATTAATAAGAATTTTAAAATCGGAGAAATAGACAAAAGAATATACGGTTCATTCATCGAGCATATAGGCAGAGCTGTATATGGTGGAATATATGAACCAACACACGAAACCGCTGATGACAACGGATTCAGAAAGGACGTGTTGGAGCTTGTAAAAAAGTTAAATGTTCCGATTGTACGTTACCCCGGAGGAAATTTTGTTTCGGGTTATAACTGGGAAGACGGAACAGGCGACAAATCCAAACGACCAAAAAAGCTGGAGGTTGCATGGAAGTCAACAGAAACAAACGAAGTCGGCATAGACGAGTTTCAAGAGTGGGCAAAACGAGCTGATACAGATATAATGATGGCTGTTAATTTAGGTACACGAGGCCCACAAGATGCACAAAACCTGGTGGAATACTGTAATCTTAATACCGATACACATTATGCAAATATGAGACGGGAAAACGGTTTTAAAGAACCCTTTGGAATTAAAACATGGTGTCTTGGCAATGAAATGGACGGGCCGTGGCAGATTGGACATAAAACTGCAGAAGAGTATGGAAGGATTGCGGCAGAAACTGCAAAGCTTATGAAGCGTGCAGACTCCGACATTGAACTGGTAGCATGCGGAAGCTCGCATTATGATATGCCTACATTTGCACAGTGGGAGTTAACAGTTCTCGACCATGCATATGATGATGTTGATTATATTTCCTTACACGAGTATTATGGAAACCAAAGCGATAACACAGCTGATTTTCTTGCAAGATCCATACATATGGACTCTTATATTAAATCTGTTGCAGCTATATGTGATGCAGTAAAAGCGAAGAAGCATTCAAATAAAACCATAAATCTTTCTTTTGATGAGTGGAATGTATGGTTCCACAGCAAAGGGAAAAAGTTTGACAAATGGAGTGTTGCCCCGGAAATAGTGGAAGATATATATAATTTTGAAGATGCATTGGTTGTAGGCTGTATGCTGATTACCCTTCAAAACAATTGTGACCGTGTGAAAATGGCTTGCCTTGCACAGCTTGTAAATGTTATTGCACCTATTATGACAGAGAATGGCGGAGCTGCATGGGCTCAGACTATATTCTATCCCTATATGTATTCATCTTTGAACGGCAGAGGAACTGCATTACAGACAATAACAAAGTGTGATAGCTACAAAACAACAGATAATCTGACTGCACCTTATATAGAAGCCTCTGTTATATATAACGAAGGAAAAGGAGAGCTGACTGTTTTTGCTGTAAATCGTTCACTTGATGAAGATATAGAACTTTCTCTCGACCTTGAAGGATTTGAAGGAGCAAATTTAGAGGAACATATTGAACTATATTCTGATAATCTCAAAAGTATAAATACAAAGGATAATATGGCAGTATCCCCGGAAAAGAGAGAAATCACCGATAAAATCACATTAAAAAAACATTCATGGAATATGTTGTTATATAAGTGTTAAAAAAGAAGCTGTATCGCCATTTCGGGCGATACAGCTTCTTCCCTTTAGAGTATTTATACTAAATTATCCCTGAATGATTACTATTTCAGTTACCTCGCCTTTGTATATTCTTACGAATACCTTTTCAGGATCTGCCTCGTCAAACTTGCTGATATAGCTTGAGTCAACGATTTTTACCTGCTGACCTGTCGGTTTTGAGTAATCGTACTGGTATACTATAGCATCTTTAATACCAAAGTTTGTTTCAGACATATTGTTTGCAACAACATTCATTGAGGTTGAGAATTTCTTTGTTACCTTACCGATAACAGTTTCCATCTCTGTACCTGTATACTCTTTGTATACGTTTACTGAGTCGTTGCTTCTGTCAGCACTGTCTAACAGAAGTGTAACCTTGTCGATTTCACCCTTAGCATTTGTGCTGTACTGAATGATGTCACCAACCTCTAAGGTCTTGTCACCCTTTACAAGAGTTTCGGTGTCTTTTGCGTTTAGTGATACCTTCTCGCCGTTCTGCAATGCATATAGCTTGTGAACCGCAACGTGTTCGTCGTTCTGGGTTGTTGTGATTTTTTCAACTACTGCGATAGCCGCTTCACTGTTAACCTGACTTGCACTGTTTTTAACTATAACAACCTTTGCTGTTAAGTCCTCTGACAAGTCAAAGATATCAACGTTGTACATTGTTTTGTTTACAAACATTTCCTGAGTTCTTACTGCAAAGTTCTCGGGGTCTGTTTCACCTGCGGGGATATCAAATACGATTGTATCCTTTGACAGATTGAAGTTGCCTAATTTGTTGTTTGTTGATTTATATTCCACACCATTGTCAGTTCCTGTTGCACTGTCGTATGATGTGAAGTCAAGAGAGAATGAATTTTTAAGTGATGTTCCCGGAGTGCTGTTAACAGTTGCTGTGTTAACATAGTACACCTGTCCGTTTGAGTTTACTTCATAAGTGATCAGCTGTGTGATATTGCCACCATTTGCTGCTGCAATAGCATCCTTAGCCTGTGCTGCTGTAAGGTTTGATTTGTTGTTAACCTTGATTTTGCTTGCCGCGTCAACTATTTCAACCTCGCCGTCCTTTGTGAACAGCTTAAGCTGCAATGTGTTGTCAAGTGTACCCTTAACCTCTGCATTTACAAGGTACGCATAGTTGCTGCCCGCTTTTGTCTGAGTGTCAACTGCTGCAATTTTGTTTTCGATGTCAAGATAGAATATACCCTCGTCGTTTAACTGCAGGTCAGGCTGATTTGCCTGTATATAGTTTGCAGCTATTTCGTACTGCTCGTCACCGATTGTATATTTGTCATCAAAAATTTCTGAAATCTTGCCTGACACAGTTTTGTCTGATACATAAACTGTGAATTTTGAAGCATCTGCAACACTTGCTTTATCCATCGCTACTGAAAGAATATCCCATTCTTTTATATCCTCAATTGAGATTTCCTTACCGTCTTTTATAATCTTGAAGCTGATGTTTTTGTCATCAGGGTCAAGTGTTAATGTGAACAGATTAAACTTGTCGCTGATTTTATGGCTTACCAATGAAACCTCATCTACTACAATGTTTTTATATTCTGTTACAAATATATAGTTGTATTCCTCAGATTTTGTTGTATCAATCAAATCAACGTGACCTGAAGTTAAGTTTTTAATGTCTGCTACTGACATTGTTGACATAAGACCATTATAGAATATCTTAACGTCTTTAGAAATTGTTATTTCTGTAGGCTTTCTGTCGTCCTCGTTTTCCCAATAGCTTAATGTTTTGTTGGCACCGTCTGCACCTGTGATTGCTTCAATATCCTTAACCTCAATTTTAACCTCATTCATTTTGTTTTTGTCTGCTCTTATAAGAATGATGTTTTTATCGTTGTTTACATCCTCTTTAACGTAAGCAATTACGTTTTTAGCAAGGTACTCGTCTGCATCTGTGCCGTTGGTGTAGTATACCTCAGAATTTTCGCCAACCTTGATTATAATTTCACCGTCTTTTAATGAAGATGAACCTGTTAATGTTGAATGACTGTTGGCTGTAACCTGACCGAAGATTTTTTCTACGTCAAGCTTATCCTCTAAAAGTGTTTTGTCTACTACTTCATAAGTTTCATTTGAGCCAAAGCCTGTTTTCTCCATCATATCAATTGTTAATGAATTGAAAGCAAGCATTGCCGCAATACCTCTTGTAGCCGCCTCGTTTGCACCTGCAGATACACCGTTTTTAAGCATACCAATCTGACCTGCAACTACAATATAACCGTTGGGGAAGCCCCCCTTATCCTTAGCACTTACTTCGTAACCCAATGCACGTGTAAAGATTGTTACTGCCTCTGCAAATGTGATTTTGTCGTCGGGACGGAAGTTACCCATATCGTCACCGATTACAAGACCCTGTGATGTTGCAACATTAATATAACCTGTTGCCCAGTGGTCTGCAACAACGTCAGGATACTTTGTTAAGCCTGTTGATGTTTCTGCTGCATCACCAAGACCTGAAATCAACACCGCAATTTTTGCAACCTCCGAACGGATTATTCCGTCTTCAAGTCTGAAGTCTCCGGTATCCTTATCTCCTACCATTATATCAAGTGCCTGCAATAACTCAACCGATTCTTCATACTTTGTGCCTATTACATCGTCCGGCAGCTTTGCCGCTGATGCAAATGGTATAATGCCTAATGACATTACAAAAACGATAAACAATGATATTGTTTTCTTCATTTTACTCATTACTTTTCTTCCTCCTATATATTTTGTAATGGTGCGAAACAAAACTCGCCATCATACAGTTGACATAATCGTATGTTTTCTTGCATTATGTCAACCACAGTTAGATAATACATCAAAATCGTTCAACTTGCAATACTAAATTTTTACCAATTCTACAATTTAGTGTTGAAAAAAAGAAAATTGTATGTTATTATATAATAGTAGAAATATAAAGCAGACAAATTGGAGGGATTATGATGAAAATTAAATCTATGCTGTCAGGAATTCTGGCTTGCGTTTTGCTTGTTACTTTTATGACGATAGCAAATGCATCTGTGTTCCCTGATATCTTAGAAAAACACTCTTGGGCAACTGAAGCGATTGACGACATGGTATCTCGACTCATATTGAAAGGCTTCCCTGACGGTACGTTCAGACCGGACAATGGTATTACAAAGCTTGACGCACTTATTATTGCAGCACGTATTGCCGGTGTTGACCTTGCTGAAAATACTGAGTATGCCGAAGCGGCAGAAAAAGCTTATTCGTCTGCTTTGGAAATATATGATATTGATTACAAGAACGAGGTTTCATATCTTCTTTACAAAGGCATCTTATCAGAAGATGAGCTTTCAGGCTACATTGGTGACGGTGTTAAAGCAAACGCATTAAAGCGTCACGAGGCAGCTATTCTTCTTACCAAAATGATGGGCGGGGAGGACGCTGCTAAAACTGTTGCAGGTTATTCAGCAAATTATGCTGATATAAACGACATTCCGCAGGCATCATTGCCTTACGTTAATTATGTTAACGAAACAGGCGTTATGAAGGGTATGGAAAACAATATGTTTATGCCATACTACGAAGTAAGCCGTGCTATGATGGCAACAATGATGTACAGAGCCGAAAAGGTTTTAAAGGAAGAAACATATGAGTTATATGTTAACTCAGTAAGCCCCACAAACCTCACTATAACAGGTGATGTTGATGGCGAAGAAACCACAATTGAGCTTACTGAAAAAACACGTGTACTTATCGACGGCTATCCTGTAACATTAAGCTCTTGCGTTCCTGGAGTTACATTAAAGGTAACTGTTCGTGATGGCAAAATCCATATGGTAGAAGGTCTTGCAGGCAGCGTCCAGTATACAACTACTGGTACAGTTCTTACAACTGCAACCTCTAATGGTAAAAAGATAATCACTATTGTTCCGGTAGGTGGAACTGACACAAATTCTCAGAACTATCCGCTTGCAGATAACTGCGTAATAAAAATTGACAAAGACACCGTTGTATTCAACAGTCTTAAAAATGGTCATTATGTAAAGCTTGAAATCAAAGGCGGTCAGGTTACAAGCGTAACTGCTGAAACCAAATCATATGAATATACCGGTACAGTAGTAAGCGTTAATGTTGATGCTTCAACAGTTATCAAGGTTAAGCTTGCAGACGGTTCTGTATCTGACTTCACATTGGGCAACGATGCAATCGTTAAACGTAACGGCTCTGAAATCGACCCGTGGTTATTAAGCGAGGGTGACACCGTTACAGTAAACGTAAGAGCAGGCGCAGTTACCACACTTACAGCTACAAGCAGTAACAAAAATACTGAAGGTACAATCACAGGTATCAACATTTGCTCAGAGCCGACAATAACAATGTCAGTTGGCGGCAAGGAAGTTACTTACAAAGTAAATTCAGAAACAAAGTTTGTTGTTGATGAAGAAGAAGCTACAATTTACGAGCTCCGCTTAGGTGCAGCAGCTACAGTTAAGCTTGAAAGCAGCACAATTGCAAAGATAACAACACAATCTGTTGTTGTATCACCTGTTCTTGTAGGTACAGTAAGCTACATTCACCCGACAAGCTATGTAATGGGTATTGATGTTGTAAATGCTGACGGCAGTGTTGAAACAGTTCAGGCGGTTGTAAAATCAAATGTAAAAATTACAGATACAACCTCATCAAACATCACAAAATTCAAAGGCATCACAGCAGGACGCTCAGTTGTTGCTGTAGGTACTGTAAACTATGGAGTGTACGAAGTAAACACAATCACTATTACACAGTAATCCTGAATTTTAAAACACCTTGCTGCATTAAGCAAGGTGTTTTTTGTAATAATATTATTAAAGGAGTTTTATAAATGAAAAAAGGAACTATAATTTTAATTGCAATAATAGCAGTAATTGCTATAATCGGCTTTTCGTTTATGGGAAGCTACAATTCACTTGTTACATTAAAAAGCAATGTTGATGAACAGTATTCAAATATCCAAACTCAATTGCAAAGAAGGAGTGACCTTATCCCTAACCTTGTTAACACAGTAAAGGGATACACTCAGCACGAAAGTGAAGTTTTGCAAAGTATTGCAGACGCACGTTCAAAGCTTTCAGGTGCAACAACTCCCGAGGCAGCAGCACAGGCAGACAGCGAGCTTTCAAGTGCATTGTCAAGACTGCTTGTTGTGGTTGAAAATTATCCGCAGTTAAAAGCAGATACTCAGTTTACTGCACTTACAGACGAGCTTGCGGGCACAGAAAATCGCATCGCTGTAGCACGCAAAGACTACAATGCAGTTGCAAAAAAATATAATGTCAAAATTAAAAAGTTTCCTACAGTTATAATAGCAAATCTGTTTGGTTTTGACGAAAGTGCATATTTCGAAGCTGCTGCCGATGCACAAAACGCACCCGAGGTAGCATTTTAAGGAGAACTTATGAAAAGATTTATTGCAGTTTTAATATTGACAATAATTAATATCACGACAGTATTTGCATTGCCCTCGCCCACAAATGAATTTTATGTTGCAGATTACGCAAATCTGTTATCTGACAATACAAAGCAGTATATTGTTAATAATTCAAATGCGTTGTACAACAGCACCGATGCCCAAATCGTTGTTGCAACTGTTGATACAATTGACGGGCAAAACGAACGTGAGTATGGCATTGAGCTTGCACGAAGCTGGGGAATTGGCGGCAAGTCCAAAAACAACGGCTTGCTTATTCTGCTTGCATTGCAGGAGCGTAAAATAACGGTTGAAGTTGGTTATGGTCTTGAAGGTGCATTGCCTGATTCCAAAACAGGCAGATTTCTTGACCAATACGCGGTTGAGCATCTTTCTATGGGTGATTATGACACTGGTATACGCAACCTTTATTCAGCAATCCTTGCAGAAACCTATAACGAATATGGTTTAAGCGTACCTGATTCTGTTGAAGATGTTTCTGTATATAACGAAGGCTCTTCCGAAGAAAGCGACGGAACAGGCGAATTTATAGTTCTTATTGTCGTTGTAGTGTTGTATATTCTTATCCACAAAAACGGGGGCGGAACAAACCACAGACGAAGCACTATGTTCATTACTCCCACAGGCTTTGGCGGACACAGCGGTGGCTTCCACGGCGGAGGCGGCGGTGGATTCCGTGGCGGTGGCGGTTCGTTTGGTGGCGGCGGCTCATCACGAGGATTTTGATAAAAAGGCTCTAAATCCGGATTATCCCGACTTAGAGCCTTTTGCTATATTCACTGAATAATCATTTTTAATGCGAAAAAATCAAAACTTTTATACTTTTGTAAATGCGTACAAAAACCATTTACGATAAAACCAAAAATTTGACAAAAAATATTTATAAATAACTTTACAGAACAGAATAATTGTGTTATAATATTTCAGATAGGCGAAGAGTTGGGCATATAAACCAACTATGCTAATAGTTTTACACAGCGTCCACACTTCGGCAGAGTGTGACGCTTTTTTTGTATGTAGAGTTACGGGAAGGAGATTATTTATGGAACAAACTGCATATTTAATTTTGCAAAACGGACAAGTATTTACCGGTAAAAGATTTGGTGCAGACGGTGACGTTACAGGTGAAGTTGTTTTTAATACTTCAATGGTTGGATATGTTGAAACACTTACAGACCCTAACTATTATGGTCAGATGGTCGTTCAGACTTTCCCTCTTATTGGTAATTATGGAATTAATGCTTCCGATTTTGAAAATAAGAAAGTAAACCCAAAAGCTTATATTGTTTATGAATATTGTCAAGAGCCATCTAACTTCCGTTCAGAGGGTTGTCTTGACATTTTTTTAAAGGAAAATAACATAATAGGCTTGTATGATGTAGACACAAGAGGTCTTACAAAAGTTCTTCGTGAGAACGGCACAATGAACGGTATGATAACCTCTTCTGTTGCAGAAAAGGACAAGTATCTTGAAGAAATAAAAGCATATAAAATCACTGATGCAGTTGCTGCAGCAAGTGACAAAAAATCATATATAGTAAAAAGCGAAAACCCCAAAACTCAGGTTGTTCTTTGGGATATGGGAGCAAAGCAAAGCTTGAAAAACGAGCTTACAAAACGCGGTGCAGAGCTTATTAATGTTCCGCACAATACAACTGCAAAGCAGATTTTAGAATACAATCCTGCAGGCGTTGTTATATCAGACGGGCCCGGTAATCCTGATAACAATGGCGAGGTTGTTAAGCAAATAAAAGCATTGCTTGAAAACAACATTCCCGTTTTTGGCACAGGCCTGGGACATCAGCTTATCGCTCTTGCAGAGGGAGCTAAGACATACAAACTAAGCTATGGTCACAGAGGCAGCAGTCAACCGGTTAAGGATATAAATTCAGACAGAATATATATTACAAGTCAGAATCACGGATATGCAGTTGATATTGAATCACTTCCTGAAAATGCCGAAGCAAACTACATAAATGCAAATGATAAATCCTGCGAAGGTATAATATATAAAGACAAGCCTGTATTTTCAGTACAGTTCCAGCCGGTTTCGGCAGCAGGCCCTCTTGATACCGGATTTTTATTTGATAAATTTATAAGCTTGATGAAAGGAGTAAAATAATGCCGCGTAATAAGGATATTAAAAAAGTAATGGTTATAGGCTCAGGTCCGATAGTAATCGGACAAGCTGCGGAATTTGACTATGCAGGAACTCAAGCCTGCCGTGCGTTAAAGCAGGACGGTATCGAGGTTGTGCTTGTTAACTCAAACCCCGCAACAATTATGACAGACAACGTTATGGCTGACCAGATTTATATTGAGCCCTTAAATCTTGACACAATAAAAAGAATAATAGAAAAAGAAAAGCCTGACAGTCTTTTATCAACACTTGGCGGTCAAACAGGTCTTACTCTTTCAATGCAGCTTGCAAAAGAAGGCTTTTTAGAAAAACACAACGTTAAGCTTTTGGGAGCAAATCCCGAAACAATAGACAAAGCCGAGGACAGACAAATGTTTAAAGATACAATGCTTGAAATCGGTGAGCCCTGCATACCTTCAGAGGTTGTTACAGATATTGACAGTGCTCTTGCATTTGCAAACGAAATCGGCTACCCCGTAATCGTTCGCCCCGCATTTACATTGGGCGGAACAGGCGGCGGTATTGTAAATAACGATGAGGAGCTTCACGAAATAGGCACAAACGGCCTTCGTTTATCTCCAATCACACAGATACTTATTGAAAAATGCGTATCAGGATGGAAAGAAATTGAGTTTGAGCAGGCAATGCAATCACTGTGTGCAGTATGGAAAACGTTGACCCCGTTGGTGTTCACACAGGTGACAGTATCGTTGTTGCTC
>JAZNGX010000179.1:0-36544 GCA_045576675.1 Clostridia bacterium
ATAATTACTTCATATTGTTTATAGGAGGAATATTATAATGGATATTTTAGCATTCGCATTATACTTTGTGGCAATGATTGTCATAGGTATATTCTTTTTCTTCAAATCAAAGAGTGTGAATGAAAAGGATTATTTCCTTGGCGGACGTTCAATGGGTCCGTGGGTTACTGCAATGAGTGCACAGGCATCAGATATGAGTGCATGGTTGCTTATGGGACTTCCCGGCAGCATTCTTGCATTTGGATTTGGTCAGGCATGGATTGGTATTGGTCTTGCGATAGGTACTGCTGCAAACTGGATTTTTGTAGCAAAAAGACTTCGTAAGTTTTCTAAAGCTTCAGGTGATGCAATTACTTTGCCACAATATCTTTCAAACAGATTTGCAACAAAGAGCCATGTTTTAAGCATAATTTGTGCAGTTGTATTTCTTGTGTGCTTTACAATTTATGTAGCGTCTGCTTTTGTTGCAGGTTCGGACGTGTTCACAACACTTGTACCGTCACTTACAAAATCAAGTGCTATGCTTATATTTGCAGCTATTGTATTGATTTACACATTTCTTGGTGGATTCAAAGCAGTTTGCTGGACAGACTTTTTCCAGGGCTTGCTTATGATTGCGGCACTTTTGATTGTGCCGATTGTTGTTGGTTTTACAAGAGAACTTGAGCCGGCGGCACTTTCAACTGTTTATACAGGACCTAACGGTGAAGAATTTAAGTTTGTTGCTAATTTCTTCAATGCTTCGTGGCAGGAAATTATTTCAGGCTTAGGTTGGGGACTTGGATATTTTGGCATGCCTCATATCATTGTTAGATTTATGGCTATTGAGAAGCCTTCTATGGTCAAGAAGAGTGCAACTGTTGCTATAATCTGGGTTGTGCTTTCGCTTGCAGCAACAATCGTGATTGCATATTTGGGAAGAATGTTTGTGTATTCAAACGGAACAGACCTTTCAGAAGTATTGCTTGCACAGGGTAAACAGTCTCTTATATTTGTTGAGCTGGCACGCGATGTGTTCCCGCCATTCATTGCAGGACTTTTACTTGCGGCAATTATTGCTGCATCAATGTCTACTGCTGATTCACAGCTTCTTGTTGCTGCATCTTCTTTCTCAAGCGATTTATATAAACCGATTGTAAGAAAGAATGCTTCAAACAAAGAAATGCTTTGGGTAAGTCGTATAATTGTTCTTGTAATTGCAATTGTTGCTTATTTTATAGCAAGCAGTAAAGGCGAAGCAGCACAGGCAATTATGGATCTTGTATCAAATGCATGGGGTATTTTTGGTGCAGCGTTTGGACCTGCAGTTTTGCTTTCGTTGTTCTGGAAGAGATTTACATACAAGGGTGCTGTTGCCGGAATAATCGTAGGTGCAGTTATTGATATGCTGTGGCTATGGATGCCTATTGGCGGTGAAACACTTACAGCAATCACAGGTGTGTACGAGATTATACCGGGCTTTATAATAGGTGCGATTGCGGCGATTGTTGTTACACTTATTGACGATGCTCCCTCAAAAGATGTTGAAACAATTTTTGAAATGGCAACTGATAACAGTATTGATGATTAATAAAAAATCCGATGAGATTAACTCTCATCGGATTTTTTTGTTACCGATATAAGCTGTACGCCTACAACGCCGATTATTATCATTAAAGTTGATATTGCAGCCTGAACAGAAAAACGTTCATTTAAAAACACAACCCCTGCAATTACTGAAACAACCGTTGTGATGTTAGAAAATACAGTTGTCTTTGCAACGGGCAGGTGCGTGTTTGCATAATTTAAAAACAAGAATGCGACCACTGATGATAGTATACCAAGATACAAAACTGCTGTTGTGAAAGCAGGTGTTGTAAAAGCACTTATTACCGACAAAGTGTTGTGTATGTTTTCAATCAGTGAAATGCTTAAAAATGATACAAGTCCAATAACCGTCATTGCATAGGTGCGTTCAAAAACCGAAAATTCTGAAGAAATTTTGCGACTTGCAATGTTATAGCCGACGGAGGATATAACTGCACCAAGCAGCAGAATTATGCCCAGTGGAGTAACAGTGCCGTCTGCATTTCCTGAAAGTGCCATTATCACAACGCCTCCAACAGACATTGCTGTGAAAACATATTGCAAAGGAGTAGGAACCTCTTTTAGCAAAAATATTCCGCTTATCATCGACACAATCGGAATCAGTGAAATCATTACCGAAGAAAACGAGCTTGTTGTCAGCTTAATACCATAGCTTTCAAAAATGAAGTATAATAGTGGCTGAAATAGCGACATAACAAGCAGCTTCCAGAGGTTTCTGCCAAAGCTCAGCTTGGTTTTAGTAACGAGCATAACGATGGTAAGTCCCAAAAAAGCAACGATGTATCTGTCTGCTATAACTGTCATCGGTGAAGCGTGATTTAATGCGATTTTGGTAAACATAAAGCTGAAACCAAAAATTATTTGTGCACCAAGTGCTGCAAGTGTTGCCAATACTGTTTTGTTTTTTGTCATATGTATCTGCTCCAATTTTAAAGTAATATAAAAAGTATATCACAATATAATTGTATTTGCTACAGCTATTTTATGATATTATTAGCTTTTTACCGGCACAAATGTCGCTCTCGCACGACAAGTTGTTGTCCTCGAGAATTTTATCAACTGTTGTTCTGTAGCTTTTTGCTATATCCCACAATCTGTCATTATTCTGAACAAAGTAAACCTTTATACAACAGCCGTTTGCAACATTGTCATCATCGCATATTTCGAGGTCGGAAATATATTCAATCTTGGCTTTGTCAATTATTCTGGTGTCTATTGTTGCAATTATGCGTATTTCAACCTCGTTGCTCATAGTGATGTTAAAGCTTGTGTGTTCAACCGTTACATTGACATCGCAAAGCATTTTTTCATTTATTCCGTCACATTCTATGTACTGACTGAATTTGTGAATATGCCTGTATGAGCATATCGGCATACTATCATCTTCGGGAACGTAAAGAATATCAGTATCCATAACGCCTTCAATGTGAACCCTGTTGTTTTCAACAGAAGTGTTTGAAATGTTTGGCTTGGCATATACTGAGCATATTTTTCCGATATCAGTAGGCAATGTAACATTGTCCTTTAAAGTTACCTGGGTTTTGTTACAGGTAACAAGGCGGTCAATAACTGCACTTTCTGTAGTTGCGTTTAGCTTGCACTCTGTGCAATATGCATCCTCGATAATTTCAAACTCTGTTTCGCAAAAAACTTTAAAGCTTATGCCTGCCAGAACTTCAATGTTAACTCGTCTGTTGTCACCATCGCTGTCACAGCATGGCTCGGTATAAAGCTGTTCACATTTTATTTTTGCGTTAACTGTCATATCATCACGTGTGCCTGGTGCTTCTATTACTTCTGAAAACGGCAGCTCATACTCGGCAAATTGCAACACTGTCACATCATTGCAGTCAAGATACAAAATGGTAACGTTACCTCGTCCGTTTACTATGATTTTGTCATTGACAGGCTTGATTTCGGTAATGCATAGCCTGATTTCTGATTTTACAATTGTGTCAATGTCCGGCTTGCCTGCGGGAAGCTCAAGATTTTCTTTCAGCGTTATCTGCTCATAACCTTTGTACACGCTGTTGTACGGTCTTACAACTCTTTTTAAAACCTCTGTGTTGCAATCCTGTGCAATTCCGACACACAATTCACGATTAACCGGCATTGCGGCATTTGCATCAATTGCAATAAGCATTTTAAGGTTAAGCTTACGGCTGTTTATTATGTTATAATCAATGTTTTGCAGGTCTGCCTCAAGCTCTGCAGCCATACCTTCAGATACGCCTTTGGCATCAATAATATCAGAAAAGCTCTGGGATGTGTTAATTGAACAAACGCTGCCATGCTCGCTCAGATATAATATGGTGATGTCACAACGTCCGTCAACTGTGATGCGGTCTTGCGCACAACGCTTGTTTGTTATTACAACGTTTGCAGAAACCTGCAGAATTTTTGCCATATCCGGCTTTGAATCGGGAACAATAATGTCACCCTCGCAATACGCCTGCGAAAAAGCTATTACTGATTGCTCACCAACGCAAACCTCCTGTTTGTTTAACTCAATCATATTTATACCTCCGTAAATATACGTATTATTATTACAAAGGTATTCAAGAGAAGTTGAAATTATGACTAAAATTATTCAAGCATAGTTCGTAATGTAATTAGAGGTATGTCATTCTTGCCGTCCATTATTATAAATTCGGCTTTATCACCAAAACCGCTTTGCTGCATAATGGGAATATCAAGGGCGTTATGTATGAGTAAAGCAATATCCTGCCTTTTTGCATATTCCGATAAATGCTTGTCGTAGTCTTTTGTAAGTCCAAGCTTTTTTGCGGTTTGAATGTGTCCCGAAAGCTTAGCATATTCGTTATATCCAAGAGTAGTTAGTATTGCCTTTATAGCATCTATATGTGTTACATTGCTTTCGGGATGAAAATAGTAATCTTCTGAAAAGTCAAGCAACGCCACTGCGACTGTGTGTCTTATATAACCGCACGCCCAATGAGAATAAGGAACATCTTTAAACGGGTCATCATCAAGACTATAATTCATTTCTATACCCATTGAACTACACAAAACTTTAGCCAATTCAGCTTTTGTAATATTGTCTTCAAGTCGCAAACCATTTTCATCGCCTTCAAATATCCTGAAGCTTTTTAACTCCTGGATGTAATTATCATGTGCATAAGTGGTTGAGAATAACAAAACAATACTTAATGTAATGGTTATTAATTTTTTCATTATATCACTCCTTCAAGCAAATTATACACCATTTGTGGTGTAATGTCAATACACTAAATCAAGTGTGTGATAAAATTTTTACAGGTGATTATTTATGAAAACTTATGTTGAAAGAATTTATGAACTTCGCGAAGATAATGATTTAAAACAAAAGGAAATAGCTAATCTTTTAAAGACAACCCAACAGGTGTATTCCCGTTATGAAAAAGGTGAAAATGAAATCCCCGTGAGGCATATAATTACACTTGCGCGGTTTTATAATGTTAGCTGTGATTATATACTTGGTGAAACGGATGTTAAAGAAAGATACAAATAAAAGGAGTGGGAGTATGCATATACGGAGAGCAACAGTAAATGATATGGAAGGGATAAACAATCTGCTTTGTCAGGTGTTGAAGGTACACAGTGACGGCAGACCGGATTTGTTTAAGGCTAACACAAAAAAATATACTGATGATGAGCTTGCTGAGCTTATAAAAGACGATACAAAGCCGATATTTGTGGCTGCAGATGAAAGTGAAAATATCTTAGGATATGCCTTTTGTGTTTTTCAGCAGCATATTAACAATAATATTTTAACAGACATTAAAACACTGTACATAGATGATTTGTGTGTTGACGAAAACTGCCGTGGGCAACACATTGGCAGAAAGCTTTATGACTATGTGATGGATTTTGCGAGGCAAAGCGGATGTTATAATTTGACGCTCAATGTGTGGGCGTTAAATGACAGTGCTTTAGGGTTTTACAAATCACTTGGACTTGTACCGCAAAAAATCGGAATGGAACAAATATTGTAATATAATAGAAATGGGCTGCCTCACTTTATTGGTGAGACAGCCTATTTTTTCTAAAGATATTAATCTTCGTTATAGCATTCAAAAATTTCGTCAACTCTGTTTTGGTCTTTTACCTTAGTAAATGCACTTACCAAAGGTACAACAATCAATGAGATTGCCATTGCCGAAACACCCATTTCAGGTGATTTTGCAGCTGCTGCAGCAAAACCTGAGTTAAGCGAGATAACTAATGTTGAAATACCAACTGTTAAAAGTCCGGCAAGAAGACCTGCATATGCGCCGGCTTTTGTTATTTTCTTTGAGAACAGACCCCAAATGTAAGGACCAATAAAGCAGCCTGAAACTACACCCCATGAAAATGACATAAGGCTTACGATAATCGGAATATTTTGTGTTGCAAAAATAAATGAGCAAGCAACAAACGCAAGGCAAAGCAGTCTTGTAAGAATCATCTGTGTTTCCGGCTTTGTTTGTTTCTTTCTTAGTGCAGGGATAAGGTCAACTGCAACTGCAGAAGCAGATGTAAGTACAACAGCCTCAAGAGTTGACATTGAAGCAGAAAGAAGAAGAATCATTATAATTGCAAGAAGAATAATACCAAGTGTTCCGCCGCTAAGAACTTCCATAAGAACAGCAGGAATTATTGCATCGATGCCGCCTTCGGGGAGCTGACCTGCAAGAACCAGCCTTGAAGTGCTGCCGATAAGGTATGCACCGCAGCCGATGATAAGGCAGAATATAGTTGAAATAATTGTGCCGCGTTTGATTGCAGCTGTATCCTTGATTGCGTAGAATTTGCCAATCATCTGAGGAAGACCCCATGTACCGAAGCTTGTAAGCATAATGTTAAAGCAAAGGAACTTGAATGAAGACCCGCCGAAAATGCTTGTAAGCTGTATGCCTTTTTCAGAAAGCTCGGCATTGTTTGCTGCCTGATAATCTGCAAGGTTTTGCATAAAGCCTGTTAATCCACCAACATTTTCGTGACCTAAAACTGCAGCGATAAGGCAAACAACACCAACAATCATAATGATTCCCTGAACAAGGTCTGTGTAAGCTGTTGCAACATATCCGCCTGCAACTAAGTATACAGCAGTCAGGCACGCAATAATAAGCATCCATACCCATGTTTCAACACCGGGAAATACTGCGCCGAAAAGTGAACCTAAGCCTTTGTAAACTGCTGCTGAATATGGTACGAGGAATACAAATATAATAATTGCAGCAAAAATTTTCATACCATTTGAAGCATATCGTTTTTCAAAATATTCAGGCATAGTTTTTGCTTCAAGCTTTTTAGACATCTTTCTTGTACGGTTTGCAAATAACAACCATGAAATCAAGCAACCCAGAACAGCATTACCAATACCAATCCAGATGCTTCCAACACCGATGTTCCAACCGTGCTGACCGGCATAACCAACAAAAACTACTGCAGAGAAATAAGTTGTGCCATAAGCAAAGGCTGTTACCCATCCACCAATGTTTCTACCGCCGATTAAGAAGTTGTCAAGAGTTTTTGATTTGCCGTAGCTGATACAGCCAATCAACGCCATTACTATTGCATATATGCAAAGAGCAATGATTGTGTAAAGTTGTGCATTTGTCATGTGTTTTTTTACCTCCTCTTTTGAATTACGGAGGTAAAAGCCTTTTGAGCAAAAAAAACACGCCCTCCGTATTCTTTTTTAGAATCCAGAGGACGAGATAACTCCCGTGGTACCACCTCAGTTTACCATACTCTCACAAGTACAGCCTTGAAAAGTGTCAATCAACACTTTTGTTCTATAACGGGAACGCCCGTTGCAGCCTACTTAAAGTAAAAACTTTGTTCAGTGCACTGCTAACAAGATGTATTCAATCCGGATTTTCCCATTGCCTCGCACCAACCGACAACTCTCTCAAGGTTCCATCCGCACCTACTTGTTCTTGCTCAAACGCATTTATTGGATATATTCTACTACTTTAAAACGCTAAAGTCAAGCTTTTTTTCAAAAAAAACAGAATGTATACAGAAAAATATTGTTATGTATGCTTGAAATATATATTAAAAAAGATAATAAAAATCAGTAATTGCGAAATTAAGTTATTGACAAGTTTATTTGATTGGAATAAAATATAAATTGCGTTTGAAATCAGTAAACCCTGTTTCAAACCGGAGGTGGAGAATGAACAGAAGTGCAGAAGAACAATATAAAATGATGACTGAAACCCCGGTTTCAAAATTGATTATATCTCTTGGCATACCAACTACAATCAGTATGCTTATTACCAACATATATAATATGGCAGACTCGTATTTTGTATCTCAGTTATCACTGAGTGCAGGAGGAGCCATAAGCATAGTGTTCGGCGTGATGGCTATATTACAGGCTTTTGGTTTTATGTTTGGTCACGGTGCAGGAAGCCATATAAGCCGGATGCTTGGAAGCAAGCATATTGAAAAGGCGAGTGAATTTGCATCAACCGGCTTTTTCTGGGCTATGCTTGTTGGTACTTTAATTATGGTGTTTGGTCTTGCTTTCATTGAGCCTTTAATGCGTTTGCTTGGAAGCACAGATACCATATTGCCCTATGCAATAAGATACTGTTCTTTTATTTTGATTGCCGCACCTGCTATGACGTGTAGTTGTGTGCTTAACAATATTTTAAGGTATGAAGGGAAAGCAACGCTTGCAATGATAGGTCTTACAACCGGGGGCGTTCTCAATATAGTGCTTGACCCGTTGTTTATTTTTGTTTTTAAAATGGGGATTGCCGGTGCAGGTCTTGCAACTGCGTTATCACAATATATTTCTTTTGGGATACTGTTGTCGATGTTTATTGCAAAAAGAACACAGAGTAAAATTTCTGTTAAGTATATAAAAAAGGATAAAACAATATTAAAAATAATGTCAACAGGTCTTCCAAGTCTTGCACGTCAAGGGCTTAACAGTGTTTCAACCATGGTTCTTAATATGCAGGCAAAGCTGTTTGGCGATGCTGCAATTGCGGCAATGGGATATGTTGGCAGAACATCCAGTCTTATTTTCAGTGTGGGACTTGGAATAGGTCAGGGTTTTCAGCCTGTTGCAGGATTTAATTACGGAGCAAAAAAGTATTCCAGAGTGAAAAGGGGAACCATGTTTACGTTATGGTTTGGTATGGCTTTTATGGGCTTACTTGCAGCAATTTGCTTTGCTTTTGCCCCACAAATTATATCACTTTTCAGAAAGGATGCCGAGGTTTTGTTAATAGGCAGTGAAGCACTAAGGATACAGTGTGTTTTTATATTATTTCTTCCTGTGTCGGTTGTTGCAACGATGTTGTTTCAAAGTATTGGTAAAAGCGTTCCTGCATTTATATTGTCGTGCTTGCAAAGTGGGTTGTTGTTTATACCATTGTGTATGATTTTACCTCGTTTTCTTGGAATGAGGGGGATTGAGATTTCGCAGCCACTCGCTTATTTTGCTTCTGCATTGGTTTCTTTGCCGTGTATGACTGTGTTTTTAAAAAGTTTGTCAGCAGATGAGCTTTAGCAACAGAAAGGACTAAAAAATGTCACGCATATCTATTATACATTATTTAAAACTGATTTTTCGTTCCTGCTTGTTTATGGTTGCAACAGGAATATATATATTAAACCGTTATAACGGTTCGGGAAAGTTGTTTGGTGGTCTTGAAAGCCGCCCTGACGTTTTGCTTGTTATCTGGATTTTATTTTTGATAGAAATGTTATTACGATTCTTTCCATCAAAAATTGAAAGTATGGGATGCCAGAAACAGTTTAAACATAATTACATTCCTTCAGCAAATGAAGAGGAAATAGAAAGTCATAAGTCTATTATATGGGTTGCTGCTTTCTGGGTGGCACTGAATTCTGTGATTGGCGTATTATATTACGCAGGCGTGTTTGATGCTGGAATGTTGGTTTTGATTAGTCTTGCGTTTGCAGTTTGCGATATGATATGCATATTGTTTTTCTGTCCATTTCAGACGTGGATAATGAAGAATAAGTGTTGTACAAGCTGCAGAATATATAATTGGGATTATGCAATGATGTTTACGCCACTGCTTTTTGTAAAAAATGTTTTTGCATTAAGTCTTTTGTTTTTTGCTGTTGTTTTGTTGTTGCGTTGGGAAATATCGGCACATATGCATCCTGAACGTTTTTCTGATATTACAAATATGTGTTTATCTTGCTCGCATTGTGAAGAAAAGCTGTGTCATCACAAAAAGCAACTGCGTCATTTTCTTGTATGCAATAAAAAGAAACTTCATTTAAAGGGAAATATTGTTTTGAAAAAGTGCGAAAAAATCAAACACTTACATAAAGATTAATTATTTAAAAGAAAGGAAGAGGAAATGGGCTTAAAAAACATTTTATTAATATTAACCGGTGGAACAATTTGCTCTTTTGCAAATGAATACGGAGAGCAAGAATCCGATACCCAAAAAGCTCAGGCTTTAATTGTTAAAAACTTCAGGGAAAGCAATTCTGAGTATAGCAGCGAAGCTTGCGTTTGCTTTGACTCTGTTTCACCTCTGGATGTGTTGAGTGAAAATATGACTGTTGCTCATTGGGACGTTTTAATACGTGAAATGAAATCATATGATTTTTCAAAGTATGATGGAGTAATTATATTACACGGAACAGATACGTTAGCTTACACAGCTTCGTTGCTTTCACTTGTCCTTTCGGGAATTCCTGTTCCGGTGATATTGGTGTCAAGCCAATTGGCTCTTTACAATCCGGATGCAAACGGAAACGCCAATTTTAAAGCTGCAGTAGAGCTGATAGTCAATGGCATCAAGCCTAATATATATGCAGTATATATGAATGAAGAAAAATGCGGCAATGAAAATGTTAAGACTATGTATGTACATTATGCCGCTCATCTTATGCAGTGTGCAAATCATTCAAATAATTTTTATAGTAAAGATATGGCATCGATAAGCTCAGACAATGCAGTTTTTGAAGGAAAACGCAGTTTGGGGAAAGAACCTGTTTTGTACGATGAAAGATTAAATATTTTCTCAGCAAAGGTTCTGAGAATTCAACCATATGTTGGGTTGGATTATTCTACGTTTTCGTTAGAGGGTGTTCAAGCTGTTGTTCATGGAACTTATCATTCAAGCACTGTGGCAACAAATCCGAATTTAACTGATAATTGCTCAATACTGTATCTGGCGGAATTATGCAAAAATCACAAGCCGCAGATTCCATTATTTATAGAGCCTTATGTTCAGACAACATATGTGACAACGGGTGATGCATTAAGAAGTGGTATTCGTCCGATTGCAAAACTTACTTCAGAGATGGCTTACATAAAGACTCTGGTTGGATGTTCGTTAGGGCTTTGCGGCGAAGAGCTGTATGATTATTTAAATACCAACATCAATAATGAGTTTTTGGATTAGAATAAATAGAAATTAGTAAATTCCTATAAGATAAAAAACAACTCCTGTGCAAATACAAAGCATAGGAGTTGTTTGTGTTTTAGAACGGGTCGATAAAATCTGGCAAGGTTATTTGAACTCTATAAAATTATAGCTTTCAAGTATCTGAAAATACTTAGCAAGTCTTTCATAAAGCGGCTCAGCTTTTTCACCAAAGTGATTTTTGACATCTTTTCCAAGCTCAACAATGTTTCTGTTACCATCAATAATCTGCCATACAAAGCTGCCTGTTTCATCAAGGTGAATATAACTGATTTTTGGTTTTTTTAAAAGCTTTTGAAAAACTTTATTTACAATGCCTTTGTTTTCTATTTCCAGCGTTACAATGCCACTTTCATCTGCAGACCAGCCAAGGTCTGCTTTTTTGTGCGGAACTCGTTCGAGATAATTTTCATTACATTTTTTCATTACTTACGTTTTCTCCACAATGAGAATTTTAATACTGTAAGAATAATAATTCCAAACAGTACGATGCTTCCGATGTTTGAAGCAACAGCAGGGATTTTTGATGAAAAATCTATTAGCTCATTAACACCGAATACTGCGGCAATTGCAAGCAGTATACCAACAAGACCTTCACCTGCAATCATACCTGAACAGAACAAAATACCATCATTTACTGCATCTTTCTTTTCAGCCTTTTTAGCAGTAATTTTGTCAAGTGCAAGTCTTATAAGACCGCCAACCATAATGCAGGCATTTAGCTGAACAGGAAGGTATACACCGATTGCAAAAGGCAATACAGGGATACCAACAACCTCGACAACAACCGCAATGCAAACGCCGATAATTACAAGTGACCACGGAAGGTTTCCTTCCATAACGCCTTCAATAATAAGCTTCATTAGTGTTGCCTGAGGAGCACCAAGCTCTTCTGAGCCGAAGCCCCACGCACTGTCCAGCAGGTAAAGTGTTCCGCCGATTGCAAATGCGGCAGCAACAACACCGATAATTTCACCGATTTGCTGTTTCTTTGGTGTTGCACCTAAAAGATAGCCTGTTTTTAAGTCCTGAGAAGTATCACCAGCAATTGCAGAAACAATACAAATAATTGAACCTATTGCAATAGCACTCGCCATACCTGCAATGCCTGTTGTGCCTGTAATCTTCAGTATTACTGTTGTTACAAGAAGAGTAGCGATAGCCATACCTGAAACAGGGTTATTACTGCTGCCTACAAGACCAACCATTCTTGAAGATACAGCTGCAAAGAAAAAGCCAAAAACAACCACTATAATTGCACCGATAAGTGTTACCGGAATAGCAGGTATTAACCATACAAGAATTGTAAGAACTGCGATTGCAGCCACAACAACTTTAAGGTTGATATCCTGTGCTGTGCGGGCATTTGATGTGTTTTTAGAACCTGCCATACCTAAAACGGCATCTTTAAATGTTGAAACGATAAGCGGTAATGATTTAACAAGACTGATTATTCCACCTGCTGCCAAAGCTCCTGCACCGATATAACGTATGTATGAGCTCCAGATAGCACTTGCACCACCCTGTTCAAACATAGCACCGATTGTTTCTGTTCCGGGATATAGGATAATATCTTTACCAAACAGAACGATAAGAGGAATAATAACCATCCAGCTTAATACGCCACCGGCAAACATATATGATGAGATTCTTGCACCGCATATATAACCAACACTCATAACAGCGGGGTAAATCTGTGTGCCGATTTCTCCGGCAAAGCCTTTGAATCTTAATGAAACCTCACCTGCAACAAGCTTTAAGCCGTCAATTACAAATTTGAAAAGTGCTGCAAAGCCCATACCTGCAAAAACTGTTGATGCATTAGCACCGCCCTGCTCACCTGCAAGCAGAACTTCTGCACAAGCAGTACCTTCCGGATAAGGCAATACTCCGTGTTCCTTTACAATAAGAGCATTACGAAGCGGAACCATAAAGAATACACCCAAAAGACCACCAAGCAAAGCGATAAGTGTTATTTCAACTATTCCGGGCTTGTCCATTCTGCCTTCGGCTGCCCATAAGAACAATGCAGGAAGTGTGAATATCGCACCTGCTGCAAGCGATTCACCTGCCGAGCCGATTGTTTGAACGATGTTACTTTCAAGAATTGAGTTTTTACGCATTACCATACGTATTACGCCCATTGCGATAACTGCGGCAGGAATTGATGCCGAAACCGTCATACCAACTCTTAAACCGAGATACGCATTTGCTGCACCGAATATAACTGCCAAAAGTATACCCATAATTATCGATGTAACGGTAATTTCGGGTGTTACCTTTTCTGCCGGAATATACGGCTTGAATTCATTGTTGTTACTCATATATACTCCAATCCGCAGCCTTGTGGCTGCATTTAAAAATTGCCAAAATATTATATCATAATTTTACCAGAAAAGCAACGTTATTATTTACATTTTTTTAACAAACTTATTACAAGCTCATAAATATCCTGTGCTGATTGTACGTCAAGCTTTTCATTTACTGTGTGGACATCGCTTAGAAGTGGTCCGATTGCAATGCAGTCAAGTTCGTCAATTTTTGCGGACAATACGCCACATTCAAGTCCGGCGTGTATTGCAACAACCTCGGGATTTTTGCCGAATTTTTCATTGTATGCTTCTATATAAAGCTTTTGCATAACAGAATCGTTTTTAAATTCCCACGGCGGATAGTGGCCACCTGTTGTAATTGTAACGTCAAGCAATGAATAAAATTCCTCAAGTCTGTCTTCAAGAAAATCAAGAGCAGACTGCTTGTTACTTCTTAATGCATAATGAAGCCTTATTCCGTTTTCGGTTGTTTTTAATATACCAAGGTTTAATGAGGTTTCCACTAAGCCTTCAATATCTGCACTCATTGCTACAACACCGTCGGGAGCACAAACAAGGGCGTGTATCAGTGATTTTGTTGCATTTTCGTCTATTGTGCTAACAGTTGTTGCCTGCTCGCATTTTGTTGCGATAACAGCTTGAGGTTCGCGTGATGCGATTTCATCTGTTATAGTTTTTATATAGTCATTAAACTTTGAAATAAGAACGTCAGGAGTTTTTGTTATAAGCTTTATTGTGCAGCTGTTAGGTATAGCATTCGCTTTGTCGCCACCATTTATACTCACGAGTTTAAAATCTGCAACAGTTTTTGCAAAGCTTAAAATCCGCCCTGCCAGAACGCTTGCGTTAACTCTGCCTTTGTCTATTTCTATTCCTGAATGCCCGCCCTTTAGGCCTTTGATTTCAATTGTTACAGGCGTACCCTCTGCACTGTATGAAGTAACCGGGATTATAACTTCAAAGTCACTTCCGCCTGCACACGAAACTGTAAGCGTCTGTGGCTCTTCGGCATCAAGATTAATCATCTTTTTGCCGCTGATGTATGCAGGGTCAAGCTTTACTGCACCAATCATACCGATTTCTTCATCAGTTGTAAATAAGGCTTCTATTGGAGGATGCTCTAGGTTATCACTTGCAAGAATTGCAAGCACCATCGCAACAGCAATTCCGTTATCAGCACCCAGTGTTGTTCCGTTCGCTGTAACAAATTGTCCATCTGTTGTAATATCAAGTCCGTCGTTTTCAAAGTCGATATTGCATTCCGGCTCTTTTTGACAAACCATATCAAGATGTCCCTGCAATACCACAGGTTTGCTGTTTTCATAGCCTTTTGTTGCGTTTTTATATATCACAACGTTGTTAGCATCATCTTTTATGGCTTTTAGCGAATGCCTTTCTGCAAAATCCATACAATATTTGCTTATTTTATCCATATTGCCTGAACCTCTCGGTATGGCACTGATTTCTTCAAAGTATTCAAAAACAGCCTTTGGTTCAAGCATTGAAAGCTTATTCATTTGAGTTCCTCCATAATTTTATTTATTAAAAAAATGTTTTTCAGTTGCTGCACAAAGGTAATGGTATACCGGCAAATGATATTCCTGTACCTTGAAGGTTTCTGTTTCGGGAACACGTATTGTTGTATCTGATATTTCAAAAAGCTTGCTTTCTTTTAACCCTGTAAGTGAAAGCACCTTAACACCGATAGCTTTTGCAACACGTGCTGCATTTACACAGTTTTTAGAATTTCCTGAAGTCGAAAGACATATAAGTAAATCGTTGCTTTTTCCATATCCATATACAAGCTGTGCATACATCATTGATGGTTCAACGTCGTTTATGAAAGCCGAAAGAATTGCACTTTGACTTGACAACGAAATTGCAGGAAGTGAGCATTGCATATTAGCTCTTAAATCTTCCGGAATACGTTCGTCAGTAACAGGTCGCATAAGCATAAAGCCCTTCATCAGCTCGCCTACGATGTGCTCGCTGTCTGCTGCACTGCCACCATTGCCGCAAACCAAAACCTTGCCGCCGTTTTTGTAAGTTTCAATAAGCATAGCTTTTGCGGCTTCAATATCGTTTTTGCATTCTGAAAGCTTTGGATATCTGTTCATAAGTTCGTTTAGCATAATTAGTATTCTCCTTTATCATTAATGCCTGCTGAAGCAACTGCAAGTGCCGCATAATCGCCAAGACTTTCCGTTAACATTGCAGGTACGATTTTGCAAACGTCAAGCGATGCACTTAAGCATTCTTTTTTCAGAACCTTGTTCATTTCCTCAACAAGCAAGCTTTGTGCACGCTGGAACACACTCCCGATAACTATCATTTCGGGATTAAGTATATCTATTATCACAGCCAGTCCTTTGCCAAGCATTGTTCCGCAATGGCGATAAATTTCTTTTGCATCTTCGTTGCCGTCATATGCAGAATCAGCTATGCTTTTTGCAGTGATTTGTGAAAGGTTTTCAACGCTGTCACAAAATGATACACTTTTGCCAAGCTGAATTTGTTCAAGAGCATAAAGCTGACCAAGCTGCTTTATTCCATTTCCCGAGCAAAAGCCTTCAAACGAGCCTGATTTTCCATAACCGACGGGGCCATAATCACAAAGCCTTATGTGTCCTGCCTCACCTGCCATATCAGAAGCACCGCAGTAAAGCTTTCCGTCAAGGATAAGTCCTGCACCAAGCCCTGTGCCAAATGTGAAGAAAACCATATTGCTTGTACCCTTTCCGGCGCCGAATTTCCACTCTGCCATAGCACAGGCGTTTGCATCATTCTGCAAAAATGTTTTTATGTTATATTTTTTTTCAAAGTGTTCTGTTATTTTTACATTATCCCATCCTGGAAGATTTGGAGGAGACAATATTGTTCCTGTTTTGGAATTTAACGGCCCTCCGCAGCTTATGCCAATTGCTTTTACGTCTGTTAAATCAAAGGTATCAATGATTTCTTCCATTTTTTTAATAGCAAGCTCAGGTGAAGGAAAGTCACCTGTATTAAATTTTACCTTGTTTGTGATTTCTATACTTCCGTTATGCTCTTTTCCAAGGGTTATGCTGCATTTTGTTCCGCCTATATCCAGTCCTATAAGCATTTATGTCACATCCTAAAATATATAATAAACACCATCTTTTACATTATAACGATATTAAATCAACCTGTCAACATAATTAGTGTAAAAACAAAAAGCCTTGTAAACAATATTTTTTGTTTACAAGGCTTTCTCATTCTTTGAATTCAAAAAGCTTTTTTATTGGAATATTTAAAGCCGATGCTATGTCAATCAATGTATCAAGTGTACATGAACATGCTGCGGTTTCAATTCTCTGAATATGGTTTCTGCTTATGTTGCAAAGCTCTGCAAGCTCCATTTGAGTGAGACCTTGCAGTTTTCTGTAGTAAAGTATGTTAAGCCCTATGGCTTGCCATACATCGTAATTTTTACATTTCATCATATATTAACCTCCTCTTAATAATTATATATCAGTTAACCTTTACTATCGACAAACAGAAATGTACCAAATGCCAACAAATATGTTGCATTTGGTAAAGATATGTGATATAATTACATAAATTTTTACAAAAAGGAGATTCGGTATGAAAAAATTCAGTAAAATTTTAAGCTTGATACTAAGCGTATTAATGCTTATGCAAATGACTCCTGTTGTATTGGCAAGTGATACCCCATATTTTAAAGTCAGTATTACAGACACGGTAACAGGTCAGGCAGGCGGTTATGCTATAGTTGATAATTTTATCAATTATGTTCCTGACGAAGCAAAATTCAGTTTGATGTATTTAAGTGATACATATGCTGAGAATATTTATGAGCCTGCAGTATTTGTTTATACAAATGATGACGGCACACAGGTTTATATGCAGATGGAAAGACCTTTAACAGATGTTGTTACAGGTGCTAACGGAGATGCAACAAGTGCAAAGCTTTCTGTTCCTGTTCCTGCAGGCTATAGCGGTGAGTATGATGTTAAGTTTTATCTTACAGTTGCTCAGGCAAAGGAAACTACAGATGTTAAGCCAATGCACGGCGAGCTTACACTTAATGTAAGCGGCACAGCAGCAGAAGAAGTTGTTGTTATTAATGAAGCTGTTCTTAACGACAATGAGATTGAGTATTATAAAAATCAAAAGGATTTGCCTCCAAGAGCATATATTGACAGCGTTGTTATGGATACAGAGCAGTTTGGTTCTTCATTTGTTGAAAACTTAACTGTTACTCCCAACGGAGAAATCCCAAGCATACTTGCATGGCAGGAGGATGCTACAAACTTTGTAACAGTTTCACCTTATGCTTTTATCAGCTACGAAGGAGAAGAGCCACCTTATGGTTATGGCAAATACTTGTATTATCTGATTATTGTTGATGAAAACGGTGATGAATACACAGCTCCACTTACAGTAAACTTTATCAATGAGGATTTAGTTGCTGAGGATATGATTCTTTTGTCATATAGCTGGAATTATATTGAAGATGGTACAGATGCTTTTGGTGCTTATGACTATACCAGCCGTGCTATTTACTATTATGATGAGGGTACTTATCAGCAGAAAATAGCAATCCTTGATGAAGAAAACACTGAAATAAACTATCCTATGTTTGATGAATTGCTTTCAGGCACAAGTGACGGAACAGGTCATTTTGAAGAAGGTTTTGTGGATAGTCTTTTATACAGTGCCGCAATTTTAAAGGATACAAATGGTGACAATAAATATGATGATGTAAACGTTGCGTGCGTTCAGGTTGAAGGTGTTGTAAAATCGGTTGACGGCAACATTGTAACAACAGTTAATGACGATGAAATTGATATTGCAGACTGCACACTTGTTGGTGTTAATGCAGCAACTGAAATTGAAGAGGGCGACGTAATTACCATCGGCTTTGAAATGCCGGCAGATACACTTAAAGCGTGGGTTTCAAAAGATACATTCACAAGTAATGTTGAAGAAAAGGTAACAGGTTATAACGATTATATAACAGATTATGAAAAAACATATTATGTAACAGACGGAACAGCAGAAGAAGTTTCGCCCGGAAAATCCTGTGAAGGTAAGCTAAGCTATTTTGGCACAGCGCTTGATTTGGTTGAAAAGGAATCAACTGGCGGAGGTAATACTCCTGATGCTCCTGTTGTACCAAAAACATATAAGCTTTCATTTATGGTTAACGGTGAAGAATATGCCACATTTGATTTAGAAGCAGGTGCAACAATTCCTGCTGTTGATGCTCCTGTTGTAAATAATTACAGATTTGACGGTTGGGACAAGCTTCCATCAGCAATGCCGGCGGCTGATACTGTTGTTAACGCAATAATGACACCCCTTTCAACTGTTCATGGTATAGTTAAGTATAATGATGCTGCAGAGGAAAGAGTTACCGTATCTATGAATGGTCAGACATACGAAACAGAAGCTGACGGTTCATTCTGGTTTACAGATGTTCTTTACGGTGATTATATGTTAACTGCAGAAAAGAACGGTATGAAAACAACAGTTGCAGTAACAGTAAGCACTTCTGACACAAATTTGGGTGATGTTGTTCTTGCAGTTAAGGGAACAGATATCGCAATTAACGACACAAGTGTTAAAACAATTGAAGGTCTTGATGCTGTTGTTGACAGCGTAATTACTGCCGAGGACGAAACATATCTTGCAACTCCCGGTAACACAATCAACGTTGTTGCTACATCAAATACTGTTGCAAACAATGCAAATATAGACAGTATGATAGCGAGTGCATATTCGGATTACACTGCAGCAGGCGTTTATATTGATATTACTCTTGCAAAGGTAAAGGGCGGTGCAGAAACAACAAGCACACCTATCACAGAAACAAGCTCTCTTGTAGAATTTAAGGTGGAAATTCCTGCATCTGTAAAGGATAAAGACGAAATAATTGTACTTCGTGAACACAACGGAGCAATTGATTTAATTAGTAATTTAGCAAACGATAACGGTGAATACATCGTTCGTTCAGGCGATTATGTTACATTATACTTAAATCGTTTCTCAGTTTACAGTTTTGCAGGTAAAGACAATGTTGCAACAGGTGGCGGAGAAATTGAAAACACAATCGTAACAAGACCTGCAGGCGGTGGTTCGGCAGGTGGCTCAACAGGAGGAACAACAGCTGTTCCTGAAACTCCTGATGACACAGAAGACGTTGTAGTTCCTGTGTTTGCCGACCTTGATGGTTATGACTGGGCAAAAGAAGCAATCACAGTTTTGTCAGCTATCGGTGTTGTTAATGGAAAAACTGAAACAACATTTGACCCTGCTGCAAATGTTACAAGAGCAGAATTTGCAAAGCTTATTGTTACAGCATTTGGCTTAGAAGCAGAAGAGGGAGATGCATACACGTTCACAGACGTTGCCGTTGATGACTGGTTTGCTGAATATGTAAAGGTTGCAGGTCTTAACGGTATCATTTCAGGATACGAGGATGGTTCATTCAAGCCGAACGCAAATATTTCACGTGAAGAAATGTGCGTAATGCTTGCAAGAGCGTTGGAGGCTTATGAGCTTGAGGCAACAGAAAACACCTTTGCTGACGGAACAGAAATAAGTGACTGGGCAAAAGACGCAGTTAATAAGCTTTCAGCAAACGGAGTATTAACAGGGAAAGATGATAATAAGTTTGCACCTGCTGATACAGCTACACGTGCAGAAAGTGCGGTAGTTATTTACAGAGCAATATCTCTTATTGCGCAAGACTGATAGGTTAAAAAAGATTGTCGCGTATGCGGCAATCTTTTTTTGTAATATTTACAAATTGTCCGAATATAATTGTACAAAGTACAAAGTATGGAGGACGGATTTTTATGAACAACATATATCAGGATATTGCGTATCGCACGCAGGGAGATATTTATATCGGAGTTGTCGGACCTGTGAGAACGGGCAAAAGCACATTCATAAAAAAATTTATGGATTTACTTGTAATACCAAACATTGACAACGAGTTTAAAAAGGAACGTGCAGTTGATGAGCTGCCGTGTTTGTGATTTCTATACTTACGTCAAGCTATTTCACAAGCGTTATGAAGTATTTTGTCCCGCCTATAGCCACTCCTAAAAGTATTTTGTCATTTCCTAACGTACTATAATTTAAAGATTATTGTTGTTTAAATATGCATCTACATTTGAAGAAAGCAGTATCTGCGGTGCAACCAGATGCTCACCTTTGTCGATCTGACTTATAATATGGTTGTAAAGAAGCTTGACAACACTTCTGCCTTGCCTGTATGGGTTTTGGAATATAGTGGCTGTAGCTGCTTTTTGCTTAAGTAATGCCGGTGTTTCCTGAAGAAGGTCTGTTGTTACTATTGTAAGATTGTTTATGTTTTTTTCTTTTATATATTCACACGAAATCGCAGAACTGGCAGTTGCCATATATATTCCTTTTAAATTGGGGTTTTCTTTAAGCATAGCCTTTGTTGCCTCGATTACCTTTCCTTTATCATCGAAATGCTCATATATTTTTATAGCAGAAAATGTGTCTTTGCCCGAATACATTGTAAAGCCTCTTATGTAATCTATGTTTACAGGTGAACTTGTACTTGTAACGAGTAACGCAACATCACTATCTTTACATGACATTTCGAGAATTTCTGCCGCCATTTTTCCTGCCATGAATGCGTCAATTCCGACATGAATAACACGTTTGCTATCGGGAATATCATTAGCAACAGTAGCAAAATGTATATTTTTTTCTGTAAGCTTGTTGATTAATCGGGTAACGTCGCCAAGCTCGTCAAGCATTGAAGATAGAAACAAAACAATACCATTGTAACCTTCTTCGGCAAACTTCTTTATAAGAGCAGATGTTTCTTCAAGGCATTCTCTGCTATTAGTATATTCTATTTTTTTTAAATTAACAGCTACATTATATTTTTCGAGGTCAAGGGCAGAGGAGGTAATTCCGTCTATAATTGAGTCAACATATTCTTCAATAGGGCAGAATAGTATTGCGCCTATTTTAATCGGAGAACGTCTTAACCCCTGTGCTGCAGGATTTGCTTTGTATCCAAGTTCCTTTGCAGTGTCAAGCACCAGTTGCTTTGTTTGTTCACTGATTCTCGGCTTGTCGTTTAAAGCACGATTTACAGTGCCGACAGATACGCCTGCTTCTTTTGCTATATCATATATTGTAACCTTTTTATCCTGCATATTGCACCTCCACATATTATAAATTATATCAGCAATTGACTTGAAATTCAATGTTTTTTTAAAAATAATACTTGACATTGCATGAATAAAAAAATATAATGTAAATATAATGCGTAATCGGTTACGCAAATTAACAGGGAGGTAATAAAATGAACAATAAGCTTTCGCTTACATTTGCAGGTCAGGCAGGCTTTATACTGGAAAGCTCAAGCGGCTACAAAATAGGCATTGATTTATATTTGTCTGATTGTTGTTACAGATATTTTGGTTTTAAAAGGCTGATGCCTTATCTGTATAATCCATTGGAATTAAAACTTGATTTGCTTGTGGCAACTCATGCACATTATGACCATTTTGACCCGGACAGTGTTCCGCTTATAATGTCTGATGCAAAGACGGAACTTTTGTGTGCGTGTGATGTCAAAGCAGAGGCAGAAAGACTAAATCTTGAACAAGGTCGCATTACATATATAAAAGAAGGCGATGTTTTTGACAACGGCAACGTAAAAATCAAAGCAATGCCGTGTGACCATGGGGCAGAAACTCCCGATGCAATAGGTTTGCTTATTGAATGTGACGGAAAGCGAATATATATAACCGGTGACACGTGCTACAGAGAGGATTATTTTAGTAATGACGAACTCAAAAATGTTGATATTCTTATTATGCCGATAAACGGAGCGTTTGGAAATCTCAATGAAAAAGAGGGTGCAAGGGCGGCAAAAATGATTAATCCAAAGCTTGCAATTCCATGCCATTACTGGAATTTTGCACAGCACGGTGGTAATCCTTTTGAATTTATAAAAGAAGCGGAAGGTGTAAATTATATTCTTATGCGTCCGGGTGAAACGATAGGAGTGTGAGTAATGAAGGTTTTTTTGAGTGAAGGCTATGGCAAGGGGGCTATAGTTGATATGCCAGTACCGAAGGTTTCTGACAATATGGTTCTGGTAAGGATTTGTTATTGCGGAATTTGCGGAACAGACCAGGATTTGTTTTCAAGCGAATGCAGCTTTGCAGAAAATGGTGAGGTTACATATCCTGTTAGGCTTGGTCACGAATGGTCGGGTGTTGTAGAAAGCGTTGGTAGCAAGGTAACAGAATTTAAAAAAGGCGACAGGGTTGTAGGTGACAATGCGGTTACTTGCGGAAAATGTGAGGCATGCTTAAAAGAGGATTATGAGTCTTGTCATCATATGCTTAATGTGGGAACAATTGACCCGGTTTATGATGGCGCGTTTTCGGAGTATTACGTTATTCCGAAGCATCATTTGCATAAGGTGCCTAACGGAATTTCACTGAAGGCAGCATCTCTTGCAGAGCCCCTTTCGGTAGCGTATGGCGGAATTAAACGAATGAACATCACTGATAAATCTGTTGTAGCTGTAATAGGTACAGGCTGCATAGGAATGTCAGCCGTAGTGCTTGCAAAATGCCTTGGTGCAAAAAAGATTCTGATGATAGGCAGAAGTACAAAAAAGCTTGAGGTTGCAAAAAAGCTTGGTGCAGAAGTAATAAATATAAAAGAATGTGATGCTGTTAAAAAAGTAATGGAGTTAACCGACGGAAATGGTGCGGATTTTGTGCTTGAATGTTCAGGTGCAAAGGAAACCTTTAAGCAGGCAATTGACATGGCGGCATTCCGTGCAGTGATAGCATTGATAGGCTTTTATGAAAGTCGTGAAAACAATGTAAATATTGATGCAATAGTTTCAAAGGCGTTGCATTTGTTTGGTGTAATGGGTGAAATGGATATGATGTCGGGAGCATTGAAAATTCTTGAAAAGCATAAGCCTGATTTACTGCCTATTATTACTGACGAGCTGCCATTTGATGATTGTATAAAGGGATTTACAAGAAAGAATTATCCCGACGCTGTAAAAATAACCGTAAAAATATGTGAGGAGCAGGAATAATGAACAAGGTTGCTATAATCGGCAAACAACAGCCGTTGATAATAAGAACACGTATAAAGGAATATCTTGAGGATAACGGATTAAAGGCTGATATTCTGAATATGGATACAAGAAATGCAGTAGACTGGATTGACAGCTTAAAAGGCTACAATGCAATTATTTCAGCAGGTGAAAAATTCCCTGCCGAGGTTTTTGATGAGCTTGCAGGTGACTTGAAACTATTGTCACGCTACGGCGTGGGAACAGATGAGATAGATAAGGTAGCTGCCGCAAAAAACGGTGTTGCAGTTTGCAATGCGGCAGGCTCACTGTCAACTGCTGTGGCAGAATGTGCGATGGGAATAATGCTTTGCCTTTTGAGGAATTTGCCTGAAGCGGATACTGAGGTAAGAAACAACGACTGGAGCAGATTTTTTGAAAGCAAAACAGGAACTCAGCTTGAGGGCAAAACAGTTGGTATTATAGGCTTTGGAGATATTTCAAAGGCACTTGCAAAAATGCTTTCGGGCTTTGATTGCAGAATTATAGCTTATGATGTTAAATGGGATGAAAAGGCAGCAGAAGAGCTTAATGTCCAATATGCAGATATAGAAACAATTAAAACTCAGGCGGATATTATAAGCCTTCATATTCCGTCAACTCCCGAAACAAACGGAATGATAAATAAGGAATTTCTGTCAGGCATGAAGAAAAATGCAATACTTGTTAACACTGCAAGAGGACGCCTTGTAGTGGCAGAGGACCTTGCTGATGCACTTAACAACGGAGTAATTGCAGGTGCAGGAATGGACGTGTTCTTCCCCGAACCGCCTTTGCCGGATAATCCGTTGCTTACAGCGAAAAACACCTTGCTTTTGCCTCATTCTGGGGCGTGTACAACAGAAAGCCACGAAAAGGCAGGAATGATGGCTGCGAAGAATGTTGCGGATTTCTTTGCGGGAATAGAGGTTAAAACAATTTTAAATCCTGAATACAAGGAGGCATTAAGGTGAAGGACAGTATAGAATTACGACAAGAGGTTATTGATACTTGTCTTTGGTTAAAGGCTGAGGGACTTGTATTCAGCACATGGGGGAATATAAGCGTTCGGCTTGATGATGGGAATATCCTTATAACCCCATCAAAGGTTGAATATGAGATAATGAAGCCCGAAGATTTGGTGGTTCTTGCCCCCAACGGAACACAGGTTTTGGGAACAAGGCTTTCCACAAGTGAGAGGGAAATTCACAGAATGGTGATGAATAAGCGTAAAGACGTAGGTGCAATAATTCACATGCATTCGCCGTATGCCATGATGGCTGCGGCAAGAAATGAGGGTGTACCGGTAATATCGGAGGAAATGTGTCAGCTGCTTGGTGGAGCTATTCCACTTTCTTTTGAATTCGTTCCATCTGATATGCACGAAAAATTAGGAACAATTGTATCCAATTCGGTTACTGATGCAAATGCTATTTTAATAAGAAATCATGGACCAATGTGTTTTGGAAGTAATTTAAAAGAAGCAAGAGTGTGTTGTCAGGTTGTTGAAAAGACTTGCAAAATGTATCTGCACTTATTGGCAGCAGGCGGTGTGCAGACAATTTCGGATGAAAATGTTGTACGTGGACGTGATTACTTTTTAAACAGTTATGGAAAATCTTGAGGAGGTATGGTATGAGAGTAGTAACAATGGGCGAAATGATGATTCGCTTTATGCCGCACGGTAATCTTAGATTCGAGCAGGTAGACGAATTTGAGGCACATTACGGTGGTGACGAGTCAATAGTTGCCGTGTCTTTGGCAAAATTTGGTGTGGACAGCAGATATATTACAAAGCTGCCTGAAAACCCTTTGGGCGATATTGCAATAAGTAAATTGAAGGCACACAGCGTTGATACGTCATTTATAGCACGTGGTGGTGAGCGAATGGGCATAAATTTTTATGAAAACGGTGCTGCAATGCGTCCTTCGTACGTTTTATATGACAGAAAGCACTCTGCAATAGCTGAAGCAACAGAAGAGGACTTTGATTTTGATGCAATATTCTCTGATGCCGACTGGTTTCATGTTTCAGGCATAACACCGGCAATCAGTGACAATGCGGCACAACTTGTGCGTTTGGCAATGATTACAGCAAAAAAGCATAACGTAACAGTAAGCGTTGATTTAAATTACAGAAGCAAGCTTTGGAGTGTTGAGAAGGCACAGTCTGTTATGGTTCCGCTTATGGAATATGTTGATGTATGTATAGGCGGTGCAGAGGATGCAGAAAAGGTTTTGGGCTATAAAAATCCGAATATAGTTTTAAACAATGATGAGCATGACATAGAAGCATACAAGGAAGTGTTTAAGGGCTTAAAGGAAAAATTCAGCCTTAAATATGTTGCGACTACTCTTCGTGAAAGTCACTCGGCATCAGACAACAGCTGGGCGGCACTTTTGTATGATGGTAACGGGTTTTATCATACAAAAAAATATGATATTCATCTTGTAGATCGTGGTGGTGGCGGTGCGTCATTTTCTGCGGCACTGATTTATGGTATATTAAATGGATTTGACATTGAAAAAACAGGTGAGTTTGCAGTTGCGGCATCCGCATTGAAGCAGACGATTATAGGAGATTACAATTTAACATCATTAAATGAAGTATATGCACTTATGGGCGGTAAAGGCTCAGGCAGAGTGCAGCGATAGGAGGATAAATATGAGAAAATCTGATATGTCACTAAAAGAATATGTTATCAAGCAAACAAAATCAACAGGTATATTACCTTGTATAAAGCTGCATGAAAAGGATGATTACATAGCATATGCACAGGCGATGTATGATGGCGGTGCAAGAGTAATTGAGGTTACAATGACAACGCCCGGCGTACTTGAGGCAATTGAGGCAATATCGGAGCACTTTGGCGACGAACTGCTTGTCGCAGCCGGAACTGTGCTTGACCCTGCATCTGCGCGAGAGGTGATATTACACGGTGGAAGTATTATTGTAAATCCTTGCGTGATTGAAGACGTAATTGATGTTGCAAACCGATATAATGTTCCAATATTCAGCGGTGCATATACTGCAACCGAAGTGTTTACGGCAATGCGTAAGGGAGCAACAATGGTTAAAATATTCCCCGGTGCATTGGGCGGACCTAAATATATGACAAATCTTAAAATGGTGTTCCCTGAGGTTAACCTTATTCCGTCAGGAGGTATAACTCCCGACAATGCTGCGGAATTTATTAAGTGCGGTGCGTGTGCCGTTTCGGGTGCCAGAACATTTATGGACTTTGACAAAATTGAAAAAGAAGGTCTTGTTTCAATAACACATCAGGTCAAAAAGTTTATTGATATTATAGCAGAAGCAAAAAAGGATATTCCGATTATACCATAATATATTTTTGTAATATTTACAAATTGTCCGAATATAATTGTACAAAGTACAAAGTATGGAGGACGGATTTTTATGAACAACATATATCAGGATATTGCGTATCGCACGCAGGGAGATATTTATATTGGTGTGGTAGGGCCTGTGCGTACCGGCAAAAGCACGTTCATTAAAAAGTTTATGGATTTACTCGTAATCCCGAACATTGACAATGAGTTTAAAAAGGAACGTGCAGTTGATGAGCTGCCGCAAAGTGCACAGGGCAGAACTATAATGACAACAGAGCCGAAGTTTATTCCAAACGAGGCGGTGGAAATAACTCTTGAAGACAATGCAAAAATGAGTGTGAGGATGATAGATTGCGTTGGTTATGTTGTTCCGAATGCCAACGGCTATATTGAGGCAGATATGCCGCGAATGGTTTCAACTCCGTGGTATGACCACGAAATCCCCTTTGAGCAAGCTGCTGAAATCGGAACTAAAAAGGTTATAAATGAACATTCAAATATAGGTATTGTTATCACAACAGACGGAACAATAACTGAACTGGATCGTGATGATTACATTGAAGCTGAACAGCGGGTTGTTCAGGAATTAAAGGATATAAATAAGCCGTTTGTTGTTTTGCTTAATACAAAGTATCCAACGAGCGACGAAGCAAAAGCTCTTGTTAATAATATGCAGGAGCAGTATGGCGTACCTGTAATGGCAGTTAATTGCCTTAATATGAATATAGATGATATTAATGAGATTATTGAATGTGTTCTTTATGAATTCCCGATACGTGAAATTAATGTTGTTTTACCTACGTGGATAAATGCACTGCCCAAGGAGCATCCGTTAAGACAAAGCTTGGTTGAAACGGTAAAACAGGCATCTGACAATGTATGCAACATCCGTCAGTCACGAGATGTTTTGCAGGCGGTTGATGCAAATGAAAACGTTGCGGAGGCACGTATTGGCGAAATCAGGCTTGGTGAAGGTGTTGTAAATATAAGTACGTATCTTAATGATGGGATTTTTTACAATATGCTGTCGCAATCAAGCGGATTTGATATAAAGGATGACTGCACGCTGATGAATATACTTACCGAAATGGGGCAGGTAAAGCGTGAGTATGATAAAATTGCACCTGCTATGCAGGCGGTTAAGCAAAAGGGCTATGGAATTATTTCACCGTCAATTGATGAGCTTGCTCTGGAAGAGCCTGAAATTGTTAAACAGGGTAGCCGCTATGGGGTAAGACTTCGTGCAAGTGCACCGTCAATACATCTTATTCGTGCCGATATTGAAACAGAGGTTAGTCCTGTTGTTGGTACGGAAAAGCAGTCTGAAGAGCTCGTGCATTATCTGCTAAATGACTTTAATGATAATCCTGCAAAGATATGGGACAGTAACATTTTTGGGAAGTCGTTAAACGAGCTTGTTAACGAGGGATTGCATAATAAATTAGGAAGAATGCCTGAGGAAGCACAGTTTAAGCTGCAGGAAACTCTTACAAAAATAATAAATGAGGGTAGTGGCGGTCTTATTTGTCTTATTTTATAATCACTTTATAATTTTGTGGTATAGGGAATAGTCTACGTATTCTCTATACCTCTTTTATTATGATGATAATATCGTAGAAGCAATGACAAATTCAGATAAATAAGAATTTGACGAGGTATATTATGCTTATAGATTTTAACAATAAATACAAAGATACCACCTTGCTCCCGAAGGATAGGTGGTATCTTTATAAGTTCTGCTATTTCACGATATATGCTTCACACTCAGGTTTCATATCAGACCAAAGCATAATCTTATCATTTGTATCAAGGTTAAAATCTTTTGTAAGTAAAACTGTCATAACAGTTCCTTTGGTTTCCTCAGTAAATGTAACCGTTGTATATTCTGTGTTTACAAGTCGGTTGCCATCATAAGCTGTAAAGATAACAGTGTATGTTCCCGGATCAGCAGCAACAACAGAGGCGGTTTTGGTTTCCGCAGAATATCCTGTTATCATACATTTTTCAGGGCTGCCGCAATACTCACAGATACCATCTTTAAAGCTATGAGCTGTACACTTTTTCCACTGTGCTCTAAAGGTTGCATTCAGTGTAATTATGGTTTCATCACCGGCTTCATACATAGTTCCTGATTTCATATTTTTCCAGCCGTCAAAGATGTATCCGATATTTCCGCTTTCCGGTGCATCGGGAAGAACAATTCTTTCACCCTCTAAAATATCATAATATTGCCAATTATCTACGTCGTTATCAGGATCAATCGAAACCTTAAGCCGCCACTTATAATTAAGGGTAAGTGTTATATCTCCGGTTAAGGTTGTTGTTTCACCAATCTGATACTGTCTGCCGTTTTCGTCTTCCCAATAATAAGCTTCAATCTGTGAAGAAATGCCGTCCACAAACAACTCTGTCGGCTGCTTAATAGTATAGCTTTCTCCCTCATTTGCGGTATCTGTACGTGCTTTTGTATATGGTTCTTCGCCCGTAAGCGGACGAACGGTAAAAAGATATTTTACTGAGAACATATCTCCCCATACAGCAAGAATCGTTGTTTCTTCGTTTACAGTAATTATTGCACCGGGCATCTTTTCTTCACCGTTTACTTCCCAGCACCTAAAAGTTTTGTTTTTTGGTGCTGTATAGAAATTTTCAGGAAGAACGATAGTGGTTTCTTCCAAATATCCTTCTTCTCTGCTTACGCCCGATCCTCCGTTTGGCTTATATATTACGGAAAAACCGTCCTTCCATATTGCAAGAATTTCTGTTTCTGCGGTAATGTAAGTTGAAGATCCCGGAGAATACTCCGTGCCGTTAATCTGCCATTTTTTGAAGCTTTTACCTTCGGGTGCGGTAAATGTATTTTTCGGAAGAGTCACTTTTGTGCCGCTTTCAACATAGGTAACAATATCATCACCAACGCCGCCGTTAGCCTTGTAAGTCACGCGGATGCCGTCTTTCCACAGTGCAACTACCTCAGTTGCACCTTCAATGACAACGGTTTCGTTCACGTTATATGTAGCTCCGTTTATCTGCCATTTGTCAAAAACCTTTCCTTCGGGGGCGATAAATTCGCAATAAGGCAATGAAAATGGGGCTTTTGCTGTGGCTTCCACTTCGCCCATACTTCCCGTTCCGCCGTTTGCGTTAAAAGAGACGAAAATAATAACCCCATCTATCCACACGGGAGATAAAGTCATATCCCTTGTAGGAATAAATTCCATCCCGACATGGTAGATTTCGTCTGTTGAGATGTTTCTCCAACCTTCAAACTCTTTGCCGAAAGGATAGCTTCCCACATACTGAGGCATGGTATAATTATGACCTTTTCTTACGGATACTGTCGAGTGTCCCTCGGAAAAATTAAGTATCAGCTTGGTTTCAATATAATAAACCGTTCCCGGAGTAAGCATAGTACAACTTGTTCCACTCGGTGAGTTGAAAGCTATAACTCTGTCAATCGAACCTATTCCTGTTATGGAAACAGGATTTTCAACGCCATTTATAACAAGTGTTGTATTGTTATTTGTTTCCAAATTGGTAATAGTTATGTTTCTGTTGTAAGTCGGAGCATTGTATGAAATATGTGCTTCAGAGCATCCGTTATAAAATTCTCCGCCGTAAACATAAAGTTTTCCTTCATGAATGGTGATTGCCGAAGTATCACCTGCATACAAACTTCCGCCGTTTATTGTTGTCCTTGACGAAGTGCCCACCTGAATTATTATTCCGTTGCCTTCAGTTTCATATGTTCCGCCATCTATAACAAGGGTTGCGTTTTGAATGTCGAAAATATAGTTTTCCACCTCTGCACGCGAACTAATGCTACCTGTTTCTCCCGTATCTTTAATTCTAAGGCTTGCATTATTATTAAGCAAGAACGGACTCTGTGCGTTGCTCACAATTGTGTGACCAGCAAGGTTAATAACGTAGTTGCCGCCCGAAATTGTTATTGTGTCAGAAAGAGTAATATGCGAAAACAAAGTAATATAAAGGGTAGAGCCGTCTGTTTGGCTCAGTGCTTCGGAAAGAGTTGCACTTCCAGCAAAGTTATTTTCCGAATATCCCCAAAACACCTCGTCATACGGTCCGGGAACTATTCCATCGTTTGGAGGAGTAATCGGCTCTTCGCCGCCTGCAACTTCCCTGATTGTCCATCTGCCTTCGGCTTGGTTAGTAGCTCCGTCATTTAAAACGTAATGGTTCATCGCCCCGGTCGGCGGCTTTGTAGTACCTCTGGCAGTGTACAAAAACTGATTTGGCGTAGTTGCGGTTGGTATTAATGCACCGAATATGTAGGCGGTTGCCCCTTCTCTTCCCTCAAAGCAATATACATTGTCTTCAACCAAAGTCAGTTCTTCATATTCAAATTGACCATTTATATTAATACGTACAGCAAAACGATTTGTTTCGTTTCGCCATTCTTCATTCGGGCTGAAATAAATCTTTCCGTCTCCTGCAGGCTCAGGCGTCGTACCCGGATTGGGGTTTGAACTACCATACTGCGTCCATACAGGAAAATCAATTCCGCCTTCAAAGGATACGCAGTTCAATCCATCTGATTCATATACTGCCATTGCATACCAGAGCCACTCACCGTTTGTATCTTTAAGTACAAACTCAAAATGTATTACTGTTTGTGATATTGTTGCTCTGTATAGTCCGGTTGACACCCTTGTCATTCTTATGGGGTTACTTCCGTTTTCGGTATGAGCAATTACCTCAAAGTAAGAGCCGGAAATGTTATTTGCCATATCAATAGCGGTATGTTCAGGCTTAAAATAAATATTGTCAATATATCCTAATGCCGATGCAGTTATACCTCCGAAAGAAAATAAGCTTATCACCACCGACATAATTAACAGGATGCTGAGTATTTTTTTTGTTTTCATAAAGTCACCTTCTTTAAAATGAATTTTTTATAAATACTTTGAATTTTCAAAACCGTAATGTGCACCAATTCTAAATCCGCAAAGCAAATTTAGAAAACATTTCCTTAGCAATACTTTCACAATCAGTGGCAATAACCTTTTCAATTGTTTCTTTTCGTTTGCATTCATCTATTCCATAAATTTTAAGCATTGAGTCTACAAACAATGTGATTTTATCATTTAACGTAAAAAATCTGTTTGTGGGTGTGGTAAATGCCGCAAGCTCTATTCCGCTTGTAATATTCTCGAATTTTCTGAATTCTTCTTCATCCATATCAGGTATCAAGTCTTTAAGAAGATGATAATTTTTCTTTGCCGCCCAATCCTTAATATAATCAAATGTTGCCGGATGACTATATGCTGAATAGTATAAGTCGTATGCTTTGATATCAGTTTCGCAAAGTGCTATCTGCACAGCAACTTCAAGTGCATAAGAAAATAAATTGTCTTTGCTTTCATTTTCAGTATCATCTATGAGGTCAAGATGATAGTCCATAAGCTCTTCAATAAGGACACGAAGCATATCCTCTTTTGCTTTATAGTGATATGTTATGGTTCCAAGTCCGATTCCGCTTTCTGCTGCAATCTGTCTGTGTGTGGTTTTTGAAAAGCCCTGCTTTAAAAACAGTTGGGCTGCACTTTTTATTATCTGTATTTCTGTGTCAGACAACGGATTAATCATACTGTGCCTATGGATTATGCTGTTAAGCATTTTGTATCATCTCCTCTTTGTGTTTAGTACAAGTACAATTATACACTAATATTAGTATAGTGTCAATATATTTTCGTGTTTTAAAGTACAAAAAGCCCTGACGGGCTTTTTGTATGTAAGTGTGTAGCAACCTGATTTTTACTACGCAAATAATAAAAAATGCGTAGCCGTAGCTACGCAGAAAAATGCATAGCTCCGTTGTCGCCAAACAAACTTACTAATAATTTCCAAAACGGATGCATTAGAAGAGCATGCATTTTTACCAAAAGTAAAAAAACATACGTTCTGAAAATATTATTCAGTTTGTTTGGCAAGATTAGTATACCACAATAATTTTAAAATATCAAGAAAAATATTGATTTTTTCTGATATTGATGTATAATAGTATTGAAGTTATGTTTTGCAATATAGGAGTATATATGGAAATTAAGTATCACAAAAGAGCGGTAAAATTTATCAATTCACTACCAATAAAAGAGCGTCAAAGAATTAAAGAAGGTATATATAAAATGATAGAATCTCCTTCAATGTGTGATATTAAGACTATGGAGGGACATACGGAATTGTATAGACTGAGAATAGGTCAGTACAGAGTTATATATACAAAAGACAATATAATATTATTTATAATTGATATTGGTAATAGAGGAGATATTTATAAAAAATATTAAGGAGTTGATATTATGTCTGAAAACGCAATGCAGTTAATTAATTTATTTGAGATTCTACCTGAAAATGATCAACTTATGCTTTTAGAATTGACAAAAAAGATGCTTTTAGCTTACGACCCTGAATATACAAAGCTTTTACCGGATGAAAAAAAGGCTGTGGAAAGTGCGTTGGCTGATATTAACGCCGGTGTGAATATTGTTGATGAATCAAGTATTAATTGGTGATTTAAAATATCAAGAAAAATTTTACAAAAAAGTGTTGACAAATTCGGTTAGTTATGCTAAACTAACTATGCTATGGTTAGTTTAGACTAATCTGCAGCGGAATCGAGGGAGAATATGAACTTAACTCAAGCAGTGGAGGAACAGGAATATATAATAAAAGCTATAGACACTGATGATGAGGAATTAGATGCTTTTCTGTTTTCATTGGGTTGCTACAGCGGTGAGTCAATTACTGTTATTTCACACATAAAAGGCGGATGCATAGTATCTATTAAAGATGGAAGATACAATATTGATAATCAGCTTGCAGAAGCTATTATAATATAACGACCGTAAGGGTCGTATATATTTTGTCTTTTAGTTAGTTGTATCTAACTTGGCGATTTTGATTTTACTTAAAGTTTATATCTGCAAATAAAGAGGAGGAATTATAAATGAGAATTGCTTTAACAGGCAATCCAAACAGTGGTAAAACCACTATGTACAATGCACTTACAGGCAGAAATGAGCGTGTTGGTAACTGGGCGGGTGTTACCGTAGACAAAAAAGAAAGTGTTATCAAAAAAAGCTTTTATGGTAGCAAAGAGGATTTGATTGCAGTTGACTTGCCGGGGGCTTATTCGATGTCACCATTTACTTCAGAAGAAAGTATCACTTCCAGCTATGTCAAAAATGAAAATCCTGATGTTATCATTAACATTGTTGATGCAACAAATTTAAGCCGCAGCTTGTTCTTTACAACACAGCTTTTAGAGCTAGGAATTCCTGTTGTTGTAGCTTTGAATAAAAGTGATATCAATGAAAAGAAAAAGACTACAATCAATGTTGACAAGCTTTCTGAAAAGCTTGGTTGCCCTGTAATTGAAACAATTTCGATTACTGCAGGAGATAAGGGGCTGGCACAGATTGTAAAGGCTGCTGCAGAAAGCAAAGGCAAGGTGCAAAAAGCTCCATATATTCAGGGTGAAATTGATTTAACAGATAAAAATGTTGTTGAGATTGCCGACAGAAAGCGTTTTGAATTTGTCAATAAAATCGTTAAAGAGGTTGAAACACGAAAAATAATGACAAACAAAAGAAATGCACAGGACAAGATTGACGCTGTTATCACAAATAAGTGGGTAGGTATTCCGATATTCGCCGTAGTAATGTGGTTTGTATTCTGGGTGTCACAGGCATCTTTTGGACCGTGGCTTGCAGAGGCAGTTCTTTGCCCGATTATTGATGGGTTTGGCGAATTGGTTGCAGGCTGGATGGAAGGTACGAGTGATATTTTGCAGACCATCGTTGTAGACGGTGTTGTTGGCGGCGTAAGTGCTGTTGTTGGATTCTTGCCGCTTGTTATGGTTATGTATTTCCTTATCGCTTTGCTTGAGGATTGTGGTTATATGGCACGTGTTAGTGTTGTTTTAGACCCGATTTTCAAGAAGGTTGGTTTGTCAGGTAAGTCTGTTATTCCTTTTGTTATTGGTACAGGCTGTGCTATTCCCGGTATTATGGCTTGCCGCACAATCCGCAACGAAAGAGAACGCAGAGCGACTGCAATGCTTGCACCATTTATGCCTTGCGGTGCTAAGCTTCCTGTTATTGCGTTGTTTGCAGGTGCATTCTTTGGTGACAATGCGTGGGTTGGTACTTCAATGTACTTTGTTGGTATAATTCTGATTTTCTTAGGTGCGTTGCTGGTTAATAAGATTGCAGGCCACAAAAACAGAAAATCATTCTTTATTATTGAGCTTCCCGAATACAAGGTTCCTAGCATTAAAAGAGCATTTTTATCAATGTGTTCACGTGGCTGGGCTTACATAGTAAAAGCAGGTACAATTATTCTTGTATGTAATGCTGCAGTTACAATTATGCAGGGCTATGGCTGGAACTTCCAACCTGTTGAGGATCCGAATGCTTCAATTCTTGCAACAATTGCAACACCGGTGGCATTTTTACTTATCCCATTAGGATTTGGTGTATGGCAGATGGCGGCAGCGGCTGTTACAGGCTTTATAGCTAAAGAAAACGTTGTTGGTACATTGGCATCGGTTTATGCAATTTCTAACTTTATTGATACAGAGGAGCTTGCTATTATCGAAGGTCAGGCAGCAGGCGTTGCAGACGTTTTAGGACTTACTGCTGCGGCGGCATTGGCTTGCCTGATGTTTAATCTGTTTTCACCGCCATGTTTTGCGGCAATAGGTGCTATGAACGCTGAAATTAAGGACAAAAAATGGATGTTTGGCGGAATATGCTTACAGTTAGGAACAGGATACACAGTTGCTTTCTTGGTATATCAGATTGGTACATTGATTACAGAAGGTACACTTGGAACAGGCTTTGTTCCCGGTTTGATTGCGGTTGTTGTAATGATAGCTATTGTAATCGGATTAATCAAAAAAGCTGATAATAGCTTAAAGGCAGAATATTCTTTGAAAAAGTAAGAGGTTTATATGAAGGATTTAGTAGTAATACTTGTGCTTGCAGTGATAATAGGTGCTGCAGTAAGGTACATTATAAAAGCCAAAAAAAATGGTGCGAAATGCATTGGCTGTCCGTCGGGAGGATGCTGTCCGTCAAAAAACAACGGCGAACAATGCTCTTGCGGATGCAATACAAAAGAATAATCAAAACCGGCACTGCATATCATATACGAAGAGGTGATTTTATGTTAAAAAAACTAAAGCCGTATCTGATATCAGTTGCAATTTCGGTTGGTATTGGTGCTTTATCTGCGCTCTTTACAATGGGAAATATGGATGTTTATGAAAATATCAATAAGCCATTACTCTCTCCACCATCCTTTTTGTTTCCTGTTGTATGGTCAGTACTTTTTATACTTATGGGCATAAGCAGTGCCATAGTGTATTTAAAGGGTGGCGGAGGTAAAGCACTTTTTATTTATGCTTTGCAGCTTGCAGTCAACTTTTTCTGGAGCATTATTTTCTTTAATATGCAGGCGTACCTGTTTTCGTTTTTATGGCTGATTGTTTTGTGGGTGTTGATAATTATAATGATTGTTAAATTTTATAAAGTCAGTCCCCTTGCAGCATATCTGCAGATACCATATCTGTTGTGGGTAACCTTTGCAGGTTATCTTAATCTTATGATATATCTTTTGAATTAGAATTATCAAAAGCTATCCGTCGGGATAGCTTCAGCGTGTCGATAAACCTATCGACACGCTGGCAGACGTTGAAAAAGAAA
>JAZNGX010000180.1:0-7234 GCA_045576675.1 Clostridia bacterium
GCTACGATCCGACTTCCTATACCAAACATATTATTTCCAGTTCCTTTTGAAATACCAAGCTTGTATGCAGTATTAACATAAGGTGCATACCATTGTGTATTATCAACATCTGAGAACACCGCTTCTGTATGTTCTGCACCAATTCCCAATGCTCCCAGAAGCATCTTTATAAACTCTTCACGTGTTACATTGTCATTTGGAGCAAACTGTTTTTCTGCTTTACCATTTATTATTTTTTTATCAGCTAATGCTATAATAGCTTCTGTTGCCCAAGATACACTGTCTATATCTTCAAATGGTACATTAATTTGTTCAACAGGCTTCGTTTCAGCAACAATATCACCTGACACTCTGTAGCTTCCTCCGCCTAAGCCTGAGCTACCGGAGCCACCTGAACCGCCTGAACCACCTGAAACGCTCGGCTTTTGAACAGTTCCATTTTCCAATTGTTCAGCAGCTTTCTTTAAAGCTTCCTTAGATGAGTAATCATTACCTGCAAGTGAGCGATACGTATTATTACTAAAATCAGAAACATCTAAATATGTTTTAAAGGCATTCATAATTTCTTTAACCTTTAAATATCCTCCCGGATATTTTACTACTGATAATATAACAGCCTCCTTAAGACTATCCTCCCACGCCTTTAAGGTGGTAATATTACGACCTTTAAGTCGACCGTTTATTTCATTAATAACACTAACATCTTCTTTACAATTATCAAACCAAATTCCAATATCATCAGGAATAACAATCTCATCCGAATAATTTGTAATAACTGATGCCTTTGATTCGTTCAACGCTTGCATAAGCATAAAAGTGTTGTATAATTCCAACGCATCATTAAGCTTTGCGCGTTCTGTGCTAAGTGGTTGGCTTTTAACATATGCACAAAAATTACTTAAAGCAGTTGAAACAGAAATATTGTTGTAATAATCCATATTGTTAGCAAATATATCACTGTTTGATAGGATTAGATTATCAAAATTAGTTTTGTCGTCTGCCTGAGAATAAGAATTCAACTGCGTTACAATACCAACAAATTCATCCGGATTTATGTATCGTATATCTGCATTCTCGACAGTTTTGTCAATAAATGAAGACACATATACAGTGTACTTACCTGTGGGAGTACTTGTTGCCATTTTTATCTTTTGGTCTTCATATTTATTATCAGTACCTACAACAAACTGATTTACATATAAAGAACTTTCCTCTATTTCCCCGCTGTTTAATACATCTTCCATGCTAAGTCCGGCATTGAAAATCTGAACCGCCATTCTTGAGCCGGAAGTAGCTTCTCCTGAAATTTCAATAGAACCATCTGCAAAGTTTTCGCTGACGCTAAGTGCAAAAACACTCATACTAATCATTGAAAATAGCACTAATAATGCAACTATTCTTTTCATTTTTTCTCTCCTTTACTTATCATAAATTTCTCCGTCTATATATCATTCAATTATTACAACATCAGTAACAGGTGCATTATTATCGTCCCAACCAAACAACTTTATTTGATTAATCTGTGCAAGATTTTCAACCTCGATACTAAGCGTCTTTTTATTTGTAATCTCATCCGTTTTACCTACACAGATGGTTTTTAAACTGTTGTTGGAATATACTGCTCCGTACAAAGTGCTACGACTGTCATTACCTATATTAAGCACTGCAACGATAACATCACCTTCAGCAAGTTGTGACAGCTGTAGTTCATCTTTATCAGTACCATTCACCATCATTGTAATGTCCTTGCTGCCAAATGTTTTTGACTGAACAACACCATCATATACATAAATACTATATGAACCCGATTTATCTAACATAAAATTAAAAGAATAATTACCCCAACCATCTGCTTTGCACTGGTCTGCATGCACTATTTTGTTCGTATTAATATCAACAACCTTAAGTGCTACACGTCCGTTTTTATCGCTTGCAACACCGTCAACCGATACCTTTCCATCAAGATATGTAATCTGTGCCTGATTTAAATTACTGATTGATGATTGCTTACACACAAGATATAAAGGTTTGTAGTCCAGTGACAATCTTGTTGTTGCTTTTAATTTTGTTCCATAAGCATCATACAGTTCAAATCCGGATTCACGATGCTTCATAGATAAATCAAGCTGTAACGTTGCATTACCTAAATCCTTTACGCAAGGCACATCATCATTTGCGATAAGATTTACATTATATTCACTTTCACTACAAGCCCACATAGCAAACACTTCTGTTCCATCTTCACGTCTGAAACGATAAATGTTATAACCTTTATGTACCTCATCTCGTTGTATGATTTTATCAACAAAAGTTGAATTACCAATCAAATCAATCATAGCAGTATTCATCGCAAAGCCTTGTTTATAGTTATCATTAATATCAACTAAACCAAAATTATAATTATGTGTAGAATCACCACTTCCGCTGTTTTTAAATTCATATTTAAAAATCTTGGAAGCTCTGCCATCTGCCTTTGCAATTATTGCCGTACGTGTATCATAAACCGCCTGACTTTCTTCTGAAAATTCACGTCCTGCCTTAGTAACAGTTGAATAACCCGTTTCCGTTATCCATATATCTTTATCGTAACCATAAGCATTCATATATTTTTGTAATTCATCAATTACTTTTTCATAGGTTATAGTTTCACTGTATTCATCAAAAATATATCCATCAAGATACGGATACAAATGAACGCTGAATATATCCATATAGTCGCCTGCATTTTTCAACACCGTTGGAAGATACCACCAAGCATCAATTCTACCCTGAACCCATACACCTGCCAAAGCACCGCCAATTACTGTAGCCTCAGGATTTCCTGCCTTTACGCCACGATAACCCGCCTTCAAAACCTCTGCATAATCACTTGCTTTATAATCAAGATACTGATCAGGTTCATTGTATATTTCAAAATAGGTAATTCCCCAATCTTTCAAGGTTTTTGCCATAAACTTACAATAATTTTCATATGCAAGCAAAGCACTTTCAGTTGTTGGCATAGCTATAGCACTATCACAATACAAGGCATTTGATTGTCCTAAAATAGCAAGAATTTCCAATCCATTATCCTTTGCATACTGCAAACCATTCAGCATACGCTCCGTTAACTGATACTCACCTTCTGTGGTTTCGATTAAAGCCCACGAATAATCATCACGTATCATAGTAAAGCCTGCATCCTTAATCTGTGCCATATTGGGCTGATTATATATGTTTCCAACCTGTCCAAAGTGCGAGCAAACTGCGTACATATCATCCTTAACAGTCGCTGGCATCACAGTGATAAACTCATATTCCGTAGTTGAAGAACCACCATCAGCTGTAACAGTTGCCACAAATCTGAATTTTCCTCTTTCTTTTATGCTTGACAAAGCAACATCCTTTTTTGTAGTTCCCTCTGCACGCAAAACAGCAGTCATTGAATCTGACCATATCTTACGCCCATCCCCGGTTATTACTGATAGTGAAACAGAAATGCTTTTACGGTCAGTAGTATTATTAGTATAAATGCACTGCAGATTTATCGGTTCATCTATATCGTAAATATTGTTTTTCACTAGCGGAACGATTTCAACTGCAACATCAGGCGTGTTTGTATCAGAATAAACAACAACGGTACCTAACACTAATGTAATTACTAATAGAAAACTAAGCAGTTTTCTAAATATTATTATCATTGGCTATTCTCCTTTAAAGCATTAATATGTCTTTACCAATTAATCATCTTATAACAAGCTCATCGGCTGCAGCCAGCATTGAACCAACTCCATCCCATAAGAATACCTTTACTTTGTTAAACTCAGGTATATCGTGAGGAACTGTATCGCTTACTGTCACAACACCGGCAACAAGGTTAATAGTAGCTGTGTTTAACACAATCGGACAGTATGTAACATCAACCATAACATCATTATCATAATATGCAATTAACATATATGGTATCTGCTTATTTTCGACAGTATTCAATATGTTCATATTTACACTGATTTTCGCTCTGGCTGTCATATTTGCAACCTCAGCATTATTAAAATTAATCTGTGCATTATTTATAGTGCCCTCAACAACGCCCGGTGCAGTTTTAAAGCTTATTCTGCGGTCTTCACCAAGCTTCAAACCGTCATTATTAGCAACAGTTCTGTCAATATATAACTCGTAATTAGTATCAGTCTTCAGTTGTTCTTCAAATTTCAACGTACAAACCATACCTAAAACAGAATTAATCGCTTTAACTTTAATGCCGTTGCTGTCAACTATATAAATCTTATCTGCAGTTGCAGCATCAATATTGGCACCCATATCTATAGAAAGCTTTGTTGCACTAACCGGAACATTATAGATATCCGTAATCTGTGTATCGTCGTAGTCATAAATCGCCATTTTATCATCAGGTGCAGTAGGCGTTGCATCAACATATCCGATAGAAATATCATCTACATAGAAGCCCTCGGTTCCATGATATCCCTTAAGAACAAATGTATCAGCACAAACAGCTGTATAAGGAACTCTTGCAGGCAATCCCACAGTTTCACCATCTTCTGTAGTTATAGTTGCAAGCACTTCTTTAGTGTCAATATTAATTTGCAATTCGCAGTTATACCAAACACCATGCTCATAAGCACCAATCAATGTTCCGTTGGCAGTTATATTACCATTCTCGGAAAATTCTAACAAAACACGACCCGCCGACAGATTCCAACCATTTCCAACACCAATCTGACAATGAGATATAGCTGTGTCAGAACCCTCGGCAGCTTTTATATTAGTTTTAAAATTAACCTTTAATACACCATTTATAACAGCTTCATCAAAGGTTCGGTAGCTCCAAGCATTTGCGTCTTTACCGTTAATAGGCACGTAAAGCGAACTTCCATGCTGTTCATCAACCGTTACATCATGCAATGTACCAAGATAGCTGCCCCAATTCTCGGATGGGTTTTGAAAATCTGACTGATTAAATCCTTTACCTGTACCAGAAGCTTCTGAAGAAATATTACTTGTTTTTAAATTATCAATACTGAATTTTAATCCTGCTTCATTTTTATTTTGAAATAAAACACCCAAAATCTGCGAATTCTTTAGCGGATTAGTTATTACAGAAGCATTGTCGTATATTATTTCTGTACCATTATACTCAGCCATAAAGCTATTAGCTGTAACATCGTATGTCATCTTAACATGCGCCCACTGATTGTACACTATTTCTGCATTACCAATAAGGCTTGAATTGAAAACATCTACAGAATTATTTGTACCTGTTTTTAGCATTACAGATGGTATTACTCCTTCATCTGCATAATAATCAAATTCAGCAGCAAAAACACCTTGTGTAACCTCAGTATCTAAAGTGACCTCAGCATTAACGTTTCTGTCTGAGCCTAAAGCTTTAAGTTGTTGTGCAACTCCGTGTTCCCCACCAAAATCTATTAAACTGATTCCATCTGCTTCACGTGCAGCAGTAAAAGCAGGTGCAAGCTGACTGCACTGTGCAATGTTCAAATTGGATAAATCACTGAAATAATTATCCGAAGGAACTATATTATTTCTTGTAACACGATTAATATTGACATCATCCACCAAAACAGTTCCCAATGATAAATCTGAGCTATCAATTCCGGCACTTACAATTTGCATTTTCGTGCTGTTCTTGAACGTATATATTTCAGAAGGATTCTTTTGTGCCCCTATTAAAATATTCTCACCTATTAAAGCATCATCCAAATACAAACTGAATGTGCCGGATTGTGTGTTTATACGAACAGTAATCAAATGCCAGATATCAGCACTAACTTCCATAGGTACAATACTGTTTTTCACAAGAGCCTGACTAGCATTACGCAAATTATGTACTACAGTTGAAAGACCTGCCCCCGGTTGTATAACCAAGCTAAACACGGATGTTTTAAACTCATTTAAAAAATTAAGTCTTAATTTACCGGTTTCTGCAATTTTGGCTTTTAAAGAAACATCAACATATTCTTTATCTGAAATTGTATCGTTATATTTATATCCAACACCGGCTCCATTTGCAGAAAGCATCAAAACATCATTGTTTCCTTCTTTTGTAACAGAAACAGAATTCGCATCACCTACAACGCTCCATACACTACCATCGATTTCGCAATCAGTAAAGTTTTCAGAAATCTCGTAGGTTATTCCGGAAATGCTCTCAGCACTAACATATGTAAAACACATACACAACATTGCTAAGCTTATTATGAGTGTTAAAACTTTGTTTTTTTTCATCGTACAATCTCCTTGTATTATTATTCTGTAAGGCTTGTTAAACCATACATTGTTATATCCTTAGTCCTGCCCATACCTGAACAAAATTCAATCCAACCACGTCCTGCAATATCGTTATCATTATCATTTACAAGGACAGTATATAACAATTGCTGACCAAGCTCGGGTTTGTAGTCAGGGCCATAAATATCAGTCCACGGCAGCTTTATTTCATAAACAGTATTTGTGGCATTTCTTACAATTTCAACCTCTCTGTCTTCCAAAAAGCCTGCTATTGTGCCAAAACTGTTATTGAATCGATACAGCTCAACACCTGCTTCTGATTTATAAATAGCTATTTCTTGATAATCACTATCAGTGGTACGTGAAAAACCTATCTGCACACCATCAGCCTGCCAGCTGTTAGTTCCGCTAAACGGTTGATAAAAAACATCATCCGACACGTCAAATACCATATACAAATATTCATCATCCCACATCATATTGCCTCTGAAGCTTATATCTGATTTACCTGACCAATTTGGTATTTTCAAAACCTCTTCAAATCTATCTGCAACATACCAAGTACCTAACCATTCACCTTTATCAATTTTTCCATCTATTACGGGAGCTTTTTGTGCCTTGGTAATATATGTATTTGTTTGAAGCTGGGTTTTGCTCTCTGTATATCCTGTGTCAAGAGTTATCGTTGTTTCAATGTTTTGCGGACGTTTTTTCACCATCTGAGGTAATATGATTACAAAGCTTTGCGTTTCTTTTGGTTTCATATTGAAGAAACGTGCATTTGTTGTTTTTGATGCGATATCACTTGGAGACGTAATATTAACCTCACCTGATATAGAATTGTACTGCGAAAGATTTGTAACGGTTACAACAGCACGGCTATAGTATTCCGTGACTTTTTCAAGCTTAGTGAAAAGAGTTAATGGTGTTGTCGCATTTAAAGCATTGGTACAATGATAAACAGGAACCCCGTCTGCATTTACAA
>JAZNGX010000181.1:0-6989 GCA_045576675.1 Clostridia bacterium
AAAAAACAATTAGCATCAAAAACCGCTGAAACTTTTAGTTTTCAGCGGTTTTATGCTTGCTTTCGTCCAACGCAAGCTCTACCGTATACTCATACGCCTACGAGCTTGTGTTGAACAAATTCACCTTTCTTTTTCAACGTCTGCCAGCGTGTCCATAGGTTTATCGACACGCTGACACCCTTTGCAATATGCAAAGGGTGAGTCAATAGCTTTTATCATTCTTTTGAAAGAACAGATGAGAAAATCATACAAATGCCACTTACCGCAAGCGGAATTGCAATATACCACAGTGCCGATACATTTATGCTTGCTGAAAGCGATACTTCACGGAACATAAGTGATATGGGGAAAAGCTCTCTGTTATTAAGTAAAATCATTGGTGCCATTGTGTCACCCCAGAACCAGGCAAAGCAAACACCTGCACCTGCCAATGCGACAGGGATAATGTTTTTCCCTGACTTTATCGGATATGCAAAAACAAGCAGCATTATCGGCACAAGGCTTAAATTCTGCAATATAACGCCGATGGGGGTGTTAGCCAGATTTATGCTGCGGATAATCAGATAGTTACCCATTATACTGTTGGCAGTTGCTATAAGCAATGCGACAACACTAAGACCATATATACCTGATTCTGATGCAAGATTTGCCATAACAGCAGCTATTACTGCGGTTAAAAGAGCAGAAAAGACTGCAATGATGATTCCGTTTATGTAACCGTTAACAAACTCGTCCATAAAAGCAACCCCGTCAGAGCTTACATTGTTCATTACTGTTATTACAAGCATAGCAATGGGAATAATTGCTACTGCAATTGCAGGATAAGCATTGGTGCGAATTGCGGGCTTTTGCTTGCTGCTGAATACAAAAGCAGCAATTACTGTGCCTGCTGCGGCAGGTAAAATCTGAGCAATGGATTTTGCTATGTGCATAGCTGCAGCAAAAGAGCCGTCACCATTAATTAAGCCGTTTCTGTAAGTATATGTAGAAAGTGTGTCAAGCACCTCATAAGTAAGCGGATTGTAAATTCCTGTAAGCAAGGTGTTATCAGCAGTAAAAATGCTCATAAGGCGTATTGCAGAGAAAAGCAACGAGCATTTTATGCTTTCCTTTAAACCATCACCATCTATAAAAATTGAAGCAATTATTATAAGACCCGAAAGCCTTAAACCATCAATTACAGAAACAGTTAAACGTAACAAAAATGATGGATTTACAAGAATTTCCGAGGGAATTGTCATTATAAGCAGATTAACAGGTATGATGGACGGCAGACAGAAAGCCAGTGCCGTCAATGCTTTTGCTGCTTTGTTTTTTATGCTGCACACTGCAGCAGATGCCGCAAAAACATATATTGTGCCTGCAATAAGGCTTAATACACCTATTGCTGCTGAGTTTTTGAAAATCCTTAAAAAGTGAGGAGTTAAAATGGTTTTTGCGTAATTTTCAAAGCCAACCCACGGGCTGCCTGCAAGCCCCCCTTAAAGGAGTGTAGCTTTTAAAGCTTAAAATAAGGGTGTACAAAATGGGCAGCAAAAATATAAATGCTGCAATGGTAAGCAAAATTTTACTGATTGGTTTGTTTTTCATATTTATTCCCCCTTGATGATTTTTGTGTTACAAGCAATCCCTCAGTCAATATGTTAACACACATGGCTTTTGATGTCAATGATAGGTTGGATGGCAGGTGCGTAGCTTGTACTTAAGGAAGTCTTGACGTAATGTGTTTTTTACATTATAATACTAATATATGGAAAGGAGAGAGAAGAATGGGTAAATCAGTACAAGACATTTTGCTTATGATTAAGGAAAATGACATAAAAATGGTGGACTTTAAGATGGTTGACATCAATGGTCAGTTTCGTCACGTAACAATCCCTGCAAAGAATTTTTCTGAAAAAACAATGAAAAACGGTATCGGCTTTGATGCTTCAAATTACGGCTACGCAGTAGTTGAAAAAAGCGATATGGTGTTTATTCCCGACCCTGATACTGCAGTTATAGACCCGTTTTGTGAAATCCCGACTCTTTCAATGACGGGTAATGCAATGATAATTGACAATCCCGAAAACAGACCGCTTGCTCAGTATCCAAGAAACATTGTACTTGCGGCAGAAAAATATTTAAAGGACAGTGGCATTGCAGATACAATGCTTATCCTGCCTGAGTTTGAGTTTTATCTGTTTGACAATGTTGGCTGGGAGGTTAAGCCCGATTGTGTCGGCGTGTCTATAGATGCTGCTCAGGCACACTGGAACAGCGGCTCGGAGGGTCTGGGAAACGTTGTTGCAAAGCAGAAGAATTATCATATAGCAAAGCCCTTTGATGTGTCTTATGAAGCACGAAGCGAAATGTGTATGCTGATAGATGATGCAGGTATCGCACTTAATTACCATCATCCCGAGGTTGGTGCAGGTGGCCAGTTTGAAATTGAGCCTGAGCTTGGTCAGATGTCAAAAATGGCAGATGCCACAATGATGATTAAGTATATTATCCATAATACTGCAAGAAAATATGGTATGTCTGCAACATTTATGCCAAAGCCGATTATGGGTGAGGCAGGAAATGGAATGCACGTGCATATGTTACTTTTAAAGGATGGCGAGCCTGTTTTCTCTGACGACAACGGTTATTCTAATTTAAGCAAAGAGGCTCACTATTTTATGGGCGGCCTGCTTAAGCATATTGCGTCACTTTGTGCAATAACAAATCCAAGCACAAATTCATTCAAGCGTCTTGTGCCGGGCTTTGAAGCACCTGTTACTGTTGGCTATGCAACTTCAAACCGCAGTGCAGTAATAAGAATTCCTGCATATGCAAAGTCACCTGAGCTTCGCAGATTCGAACTTAGAAATCCCGATGCAACGTGCAACCCGTATTTCTGCTATGCGGCAATTCTGATGGCGGGTATTGACGGAATTAAGAATAAAATTGACCCGCACGCAAACGGCTGGGGTCCATATGATATGAATCTGTTCCATTTGTCTGACGAAGAAAAGGCAAAGCTTAAGCACTTGCCAACTTCTCTTGACGAGGCTCTTGATGCTCTTGAGGCTGACCATGATTACTTGACTGCAGGCGGAGTATTTCCTGAGGAGCTGCTTAAGAATTTTGTTGCATCAAAGCGTGCCGAGCTTCGTGAGCTTGCGGCAATTCCGCACCCTGCTGAGTTTGACAGATATTATAATTTATAAGGAGAACCAAAATGCCATATATCGCAATAAAATGCTATCCAAAGGATGAGGACACAAAGAAAAAAGTTGTTGAAAAAATCAATGATATTTTTCTCGAATACTGGGGTTGCCCGAAGGAGGCAATAACTGTTTCTTTAGAGGAGGTTGCTCCCGAAAATTGGGAAGCAGACGTTGTAAAACCGCAGATTGAACCAAATCCCGATATAATGATGATTGTATCAGGCGAGAAAAAATATTAATTAAAAAGAGCTGCAGCAAAATGAATTTCATCCTGCTGCAGCTCTTTGTTTGTATCAAAAGCTATCGTAATATATAACCTCATCGGTTGGGCGGAATTTGTAATGCATTTCAATAGGCTCGGCATTTTCGTGCGGATTTATTACAAGTATTCTTTGCGGCTGATAGTTGCAGCCATTGGGCAAAAGCGAATTTCCTTTGTCCGGTGCAGGCAGCATAAAGCTTTTGGTAAGTCCGTCTCTGTCTGTCACAAGATAAGCCACAAGCTCATTGGCTCCATCGTCGTTAGTACGTGTTACGGTTACATACGCATTCGGAATGGGAATGCGTGCTTCTGACATAAAGACTCTTGCAGTAAAACCGTCCTGTGTTGCCACAAAAAAACTCCTCTCCTGCTGATTTTATTATAATTATATTATGAGTGATGCAAAAAAAGCACTGTGAAGGAACAGGTTCCCTAAGGACAGTTACCTTTAATAAAAACGGAATTTGGCACACAAATTCCCTGCTTGTAACAGTATAAGACAAAAACCTACCCGAAGAAGAGAAAACAAAACTCTTTTTCGGGTAGGTTTTTTATATAGTGATATTCTGCGCTTTTCGCACAGAGTGATATTTCCCTTTGGGGAAGTGGTATTGAAATCTTACGATTTCAGTGATATTTTATTCGCCATAAACTGCCGAAGGCAATATCACTTGAACGAAGTTCAAATACCACTGCGTAGCAATAGCACTCGCCGTAAGGCGAATAAAACTGCCCAAGTGTCCTTAAGAACACTTGGGCAACACAGTGCTTTTTTTGCATCATTTATATGAATTTTTTATTGCATTATATGGTTTCTTTATTGTTCTGTCATATCTTACAAGACCTTTTAAATTCAAGCCGTTCCAACGTCCGTTCATGGGCTTTGACGGGTCCTGATAGTCTGAAAAAGCAAATACAAAAGTTCCGCTTACGCAGTCATATTCTTTTGCTGTTCCAATGTACTTTTCAATTACCTCTGCATGATAATTTTCACTCCATAACTCGCATGCAGTTGAATAATATCCCGGAACAGAGTCTGCACCAAATTCTGTAAGTAAAATTGGCGCATCGGGCGGAATCAGTTTTTCAACATTTTCAATTAGTTCTTTCAGCGGAGTCATATCCGCCTCACGCTTTTTAACAAATCCGTTCTCCGTTTCAAGCTTATCCTCAATATCAAACTGGTCTATAACATCATACCAGCCGTAGTACGAATTAATACCCATTATATCCACAAGATGACCGATATTCCCCACCTTGCCATACAACGATGCATAACCGATAACACGTGTTGAATCCGCATTTCTGACAGTTTCAGCAACCTTTTCAAAGAAAGGCAACGCTTCGGGGTGTTCCGTGTTGCATTCGTTACCTATACCCCAGATAATAACAGAAGCAAAACGTCTGCCGCCGCTTATCATTTCTTCCGTCATACTAACTGCAGCATCTATAAACTCCTGTTGTGAAAATATTGTGTTAACAACATCATCGGCAGGCTTGCTGCAATAAATATTTGGCTCAATCCACACCGCAAAGCCAAGCTCGTCACACAACTTATAGAAATCGTCAGACATAGGATAGTGCGTACGGATAGCGTTTACGTTGGCATTTTTCATCATTGTCAAATCCTCAACAAGCTGATTTTTGTCCATAACAAGTCCAAACTCGGGCGTATCATAAACATAGCAAACACCCTTTAGATTTATGTTCTCGCCATTAAGCAAAAGCTTACGGTTTTTGCACACAACATTTCTAAAGCCTATACGGATGTCACTCCACACCTGACCACAGGCAGTAAGCATCATATCATATAAAACAGGGCTTTCGGGTGACCACGGTGTAATATTGTCATATTCTATTTTTTCACAAAAAGCACCATCAGACACCGCTATTGTATTTACTTTGTCGTCAAGACATACTTGTACTTCTTTTATGTTACCCACAGTTTTTCCGCTTATTGACAAAACACCTTTTTTATTCTGCACATCATAATCGGGAGTAATATTTATATCCTTTACAAAGCTTTCACCATATAATTCGATAAACACATCACGGTGTATGCCACCATACACTCCGTAACCCCAGTCGTTAGGCCACTTTACGAAAGCACCGCGGTTGTCCACCTGCACTGCTATAGAATTTGTGCCTTCTTTTAAAACCGAAGTCACATCAATTGAAAATTCTGTATATCCCGACTCGTGCCAACCCACACATTGTTCATTTACATAAATGTCGGCACGGTAGTTTATGCCTTTAAACACAAGCTGAGCGAAAAAGTTTTCGTAAGATATACTTTCTATGTAAAACTCTCTGTAAAACCAGCAAACACCCTCATAAACACTATATTTTTCGGCATATCTTTCCCAAACTCCCGGAACATCAACATTTTCCCAGTCTGTTCGTACTAATCTTTCGCAAGCGTACATAGGAATATGTGTTTCTATTACATTGTGATTGTTATTTGGCTTTTGGTCGTGCGTAGGTGCAAATTTCCATTTTCCATTAAGGTATATTTGGCTTTTCATTTTGTTAATCTCACCATCTTTTTGTTTTTATTTTATCATAAATAAACAAAGAAGGTAAAGTACGCATTTTTGCGATTTGGTATGTTAATTTGCTTTTGTGAAAAAACAACCCCCAAAATGCTTGGGGGTTGTAATAAAACTAATTATTTATTGTTTTCAATAAATCTGTGAAGGATTGCTGCACATTCTGCTCTTGTTACATTATCCTGAGGATTCAATGTGCTTTCTGTCTTACCATTTAGCAAGCCTGTTCCAACAGCCCAGTTCATAGCTGAAATTGCATACTCTGAAATCATATCAGCATCAGCAAAGTGAATTTCATCCTGCTGCAGCTCTTTGTTTGTATCAAAAGCTATCGTAATATATAACCTCATCGGTTGGGCGGAATTTGTAATGCATTTCAATAGGCTCGGCACTTTCGTGAGGATAACCCATAACAAGCAATGCTACAGGCTCGAAGTTTTCGGGAATATTATATTCCTTTTTCATTGCGGCAGGGTCAAAATGCATAACCCAGCAGGTGCCAACGCCGATATTGTGTGCCTCAAGCATCATATGCGTTGTTACAATTGCTGCATCAACGGGGGCAGACAACGCACCGTCATATGGTCTTTTCCACGTTTCATTTTTATTGTAGCATATAAGCATTGCCGCAGGTGCGTCAAAGTGACATTTGGTGCAGCTTTTAAGCTTTTGCACACTTTCCTGCGAATTCATTACTAGTATTCTTTGCGGCTGATAGTTGCAGCCTGTGGGTGCAAGATGCCCCGCTTTTATTATTTTTTCAATGTCGCATTTTTCAATCGGTCTGTTCTGAAATTTTCTGACCGAGTATCTTTCTGCAATAAGCTTTTCGTATTCCATAATAATTCCCATAGCCTTTCTGCCCACAAATAGTAATTAAAAATATACACGCTTCTTATCGTGGGCAGATAAGGCGTATTGCGGTGCTGTCCAAATTTTGAATTTGGCTAACAGCACCCATGCAACAGCGTTCTACAGCTTGCT
>JAZNGX010000182.1:0-2506 GCA_045576675.1 Clostridia bacterium
AAAGTTGTAATTACAGGTGGTAGAAAAATAACAGACTTTTCAAAATATAACGATAATTTGTATGTTGCTGATGCTCCGGGATTTGAATATATGAGACAGCTTTATGTTAATGACATACCTGCACAAATGTCAAAAACTAAAAATTATGTTAAACCAATTACTTTTTTTGATGACCCAAATATAAAACCATATATAAATGATGGAATTACTGTAAATGATGAACAGATAACGGCATTTGAAAATCCGCAAGATGTTGAAGTAAGATGGAAACAGTCCTGGAAAAGTACAATTGCAAAGGTTGAGGGCATGCAGCAGACAGGTGACGGGACAGTTAATATAAAATTTCTACAGCCATATTTTGACGGTGCGTTAAAAGGTCCTCCTTTTGCACCAAACGTTAATGTTACAGTTGATGTTTTTAATGCTTTTGAATTATTGGATGAACCCGGCGAGTTTTATTATAACAGAAAAACGGAAAAAGTATATTATTATCCACGTGAAGGAGAAAATATGCAAACCGCATCGGTATATGCCCCTATGTTGGAACAGCTTTTGATTATTGATGGAAGCAGTTTGAATAGCAAAGTAAAAAATATTGTGTTTGATGGCTTGGATTTTAAGCATACTGCTTGGAACAGGCCTTCAAAATATGGTATTCACATTAATCAGACAGTGCATTTATTTACTTCTGATAATGATGCAACGTCAAATCCCTGGTCTTTTTCTCAACCTACTTCAGGTGTTGTGTTGAACAGAGCAGAAAACATAAGATTCAATAACAATATTTTCTTTGGCTTTGGTGGTATGGCAATAGCAATGTTTGAAGGTGTAAATAATTGTGAAATTATAGGTAATATTTTTCAGGCAATAGGTGATGGAGCTATTACGGTTGGTCTTTCTTCTCATTTAGTAATGGAAGAGTATGAGGGAACAGAAGTTTCTTTAGGAAAACCTTCTTCGGCTTCTTCATTCAGACCTGGTTCAGATATAAATTATATTAATGATGGCGATAGAACATGGGGGTGGTCAACAGCTGATAGTGTTACAGGGACACCTTGGGTACAGATTGATTTAGGTGAAAAGTATTCTATTTCTGAAATAAGATTATACAGCCGTTGGGCTGAAGATCAGCCTTCAACAAGGCAAAATTTCAGAGTGTTGGTTTCAAATGATCCAACTTTTGTTGAATACGATATTTTTGGTGAGCAAAAAATGGATTTATCTCAATTTCCGTATAGAGGATATTGGGGCAAAAAGAGCAAAGACCCCACAAAATACAGGTATGTACGTGCTGTTAAAACAGAACCGACATACTGGTATATTGGAGATATAAGCGTGTTTACTAAAGATCTTGGCGATATTCCGTATGAGGAACATTGCAAGAATAATGTGATTTCAAATAATATTATTAATAAAACAGGACTTGTGAACGTTAGTTCGGCTGCTATACATACCACAGTTTGTGAAAATACAACAATCAGTCATAATGACATTATAGAAACTCCAATGGGTGCTATACATGCCGGTTGGGGCTGGGCAGGATTTGCTGATGAAAACAAACAGGCTATGAATAATAAGTACTTGAACAATAAACTTATGGATGTTTGCAGAGAGGGTTCTGATACCGGTGCAATTTACACATTGGGAGTAAGTACCGGTGGGATTATTGAAGGCAATTATATATCTCGCGTTATTGGAATGCCGGGGGGGATTTATACTGATGAAGGAACAATCGGATATGATGTCAGAAACAATGTAGTTGAAGAGGCATCAATTTCATTCAATCCATGGTCGTCAGAGGCTAAAAATATTAATATTTATGATAATTTTGTTACGTCTCCGAAATACATATTAGGTGCTACAAATTCTTCTATAGAAAACAACACTGTGTTTATAAGCGGTCATCCGGTACCTGAAGCCAAAAAAATAATTGATAATGCCGGTTTACAGCAGGATTACAAATATTTATACGATAAAATATATTCATTTGAACAAAATACTTCTGTAATAAAAAAAGAAGAGTACAGGGATAATGGTATGTACACTTGGGTTGATAATGGTAAATATGTTGCAGGTTACATAATGTTGCCGGAAGTACTTGAAGGCAAAAATGTATTTGAAATAATTGAAAAAACCGGGTTAAGTATTGATGATTGTGGAGAGCTTTACGATAAATATTCACAACTCATCAATGAAGCTGAAAAAATTTCAAAATCTACAGATGATGTTGATATTGATTTGGTTTTCGAAATGACTGCTGAACTTAAAAAACTAAAGAGACAATTAGTTGATATAGTATTTGAAGGTGTTGATGATTACCATCGTGTTATCCAATCAAGCACAAAAGGTAATGATTACAGTGCGTTTCCAACTATAAGCGGTAATAAACCATATATTTTGGATTATGCAGTGAACGATAGTGAAGCATGGTCTATGGGCGGAAGTGTAAAAACAAAATTTGATGATGACAGGCTTGATTTTAATACACCAAGCAATGAAGTCGGAG
>JAZNGX010000183.1:0-29607 GCA_045576675.1 Clostridia bacterium
TCTTATGGGAAAGACATGGACAAAGACGAAGCAAGGTTAAGAGCTGTTTATGAGGCAGGTGCAATGCCTTTTATGCAGTTATACAGAGATTTTTCGGACGAAAAGACAATATACAGCAAGGAATGGAACGCCTTTGCAAGAGAGTGGCAACGACCTGCAGCGACCATAGCACACATGGAAAAGGGAACAAGTTATAATGATTTTAATACATAAAATAAGGTGATTAAATGCAAAACTTAGCAGTAATACTTGAAACCGAGAAATACATATTAAGCTGCATTATACAGTTTTATGATTATATTGAAGTACAGCAGGCGATTGACAAGCTTAGTCCTGAGGATTTTACAGACAACGGCTGCAGGGACGTATTTGGTGCTGCGGTTAAGCTTCATAAGAAGGGGACAGGCATTGACATTGTGAGCCTACTTGCCGAGCTTGGGGACAGCTTTGCCGGTATTCTTACTGATTTAATTTATGTGGCAACTACAAGCAGCAACATTAACTATCACGTGAGAATATTACAGGAGGAGCGACAGCGTGAGAGAATCCGCAAGCGGTTTGCCGATGCATGCGAGGCTGACGACATATTAGGAAGTCTTGCAAAGATAATTGAGGACGAGCAGGGAAAGGTATCAAATACTGATTATTACGATGAGTTTAAAAATTCGTTAGCAGAGGCGGTTGAAAAGATGTGCGGCAAGCTTAACGCTGATGAGCGTATAGGTACAGGATTTCTACGTCTTGACAGGGCTTTAGGCAAGCTTGAAAAGAGGACGGTATCGTTAATCGGTGCATATCCTTCTGCAGGAAAAACTGCGTTTGCTATTAACATCATTAATCATAATTTGAAAAACACAGGCAACAAATGTGCTTTTTTCAGTTTGGAAATGAGTACTGCACAAATCTATGAGCGTATTGTAGCTGACCGATGCGGCATTGATTACCGTGAGATACGAAGCAGAAATCTTACTGATGCCGACAAAGGCAATGTTGGGTTATTATATGGCAACATTGTCAGAAACAAGCGGCTTATAGTAATTGACAAGATATACTATGCAGAAGAAATATGCCGCACAATTGCAGATATAAAGCCTGATTATGTTGTGATTGATTTTATTCACTGTGTCAGGACGATTAAGCGGTGCGAGAGCAGGCGAAGTGAGATTGATTACATAAGCCAGTGCTTTAAAGAGTGTGCCAAGAAAAACAACTGTCACATTATTATTTTATGTCAGTTGTCACGTCCTGAGAAGGGGACGAAACGTGCCCCAAGAATGTCTGACTTAAAAGAGTCAGGCGGATTAGAGCAGGACGGCGATTACATTATTATGATTAACAGACCGTATGTTCTTGACAAGCAATCGGATCCATGTGAGGCACACATACTGCTTGACAAGAACAAGTACGGTGACACAGGGCAGATTGAATTTTCTTTTATGGGGCATTATCAGAGGTTTGTGGAAAGTATAAAGGATAAGGACGGACGGTGTTGATTTACCACCTCATCCACCGCAAGCGGTCCCCCTGAAGGTGAATTGCCGTTAGACAATCCCTCAGTCAGCTAACGCTGACAGCTCCCTTTACACAAGGGAGCCTATTAGAGAGAACGGCAAGAGAAGCCACTCTGGCGTGTCCCCTCAAAGGGGAAGGCTATGATATGACAAAAAGGAGCAAAATATGAAAAATGGAAAGCGGCCGACGAGGCGGCAAAAACAAATGTTAAAGGAATTGGGGTTAAACTCTGACAACTGGCTTATTATCAGGGATGATAAGTTTGAGTTAAAGATTATACATAAGGTGTCCGGTCAAGTTAGGACACTTCAGAGGACGGTATGATATGGATTTTTTAAAACAGGTTGCAGAATTTCAGCATTACATTGAACAAAAGCATTTAAGCTGTGGACAGATTGCCTTATATTATGCTTTGCTTAATATAGCAAATAGTTCAAGTGAGGAATGGTTTTCTATTTGTGATACCATTTTGCAACTAAGATGCGGATTATCCCGGCAGGGATTAATAAAGGCAAAGAACAGCTTAAAACAATTTGGTTTGATTGATTTTACCAAAGGCAAGGGTAGGCAAACACCCAAATATACGATAATTGAAGATAGTGTACATTTAAGTGTACAAAATAGTGTACATTTTAGTGTACATTTATCTGAAGAGGAAGATGTTTCTTCCAAAGAACGTGTGCGTGCGGATGCGTGCGAAAATAGTAATATATATAATAATAAAATAAATAATAATACTTCTACTACTACAGAGGAAAGTGAGTACAGTGGGATAGAGAATGGCACAATCCCTCAGTCAGCTACGCTGACAGCTCCCTTTACACAAGGGAGCCTATTAGAGAGAACGGCAAGAGAGACCGCCCTGGGGCGTTGCACAAGGGAGCCTTTAAGTAGTGGCAGCGGTAAGCTTAAATGCATTAGTGCTTATGAGCAGAACATAGGCGTAATAACGCCACGTGCGGCAGAGATTTTCATTGAGTACATAAATGCCGGGCTTGAGGATGAGCTTATATGTCTTTGCATTGATGAGGCGGTACGGGCAAATGTACGCAATTTAAACTACATTGACAAGATAATTTTTAATTGTCAGGCAGAGGGGATAAAGACAGCAGCTGCGTTCAAAGCGAGGACGGAAAGAAAGCGGACGGGAAATACAGGATATTCAAACAATGGGGTCAGACCCTCTCTTGGCGGTACCAATATAGGGTCAGACCCCCGACATGGTGGTTGGGAAGGAGTGAAGGAGTTGTAAATTAAGTGAAGAAATAAGAGAGAATAGTGAAGAGAATTTGATATTTTTCAGCAACGCTGAAAAATTACTATTTCTTTTCTCTCTTCGTTTTTAACTTTTATCTTAAAAAAAGGAGTGTGATGAAGATGCGGACGATATATGACCAAATAAAGCGTTTTGTGCAAACAGGAGCTTGCATATACAAAGACAACTGGTGTGACGGAGGCTCTATCAAAAACGAGCCTGCAAATGAAAAAGAGCCATGCAGGTATTATGACGGCAAGCGTTGTACACATCCGGGAAATCCAAAGAATGTTGTTGTAGCACGGAAGATAATGGGGAAAGAGATTGAATAAGATTGCATTTGTTTTTACAGCGTTATCGATTACAGGAACGCTTGCCAATAGCTTTCACAGGCGTTGGTGCTTTTATATCTGGATGATAACAAATACGTTCTGGTGCGTTTACAATCTGATTAACGGTCAGCACGCTCAGTCGTTATTATATTTGTTTAATTTTTGCACGTGTATAATTGGGTTAAGGCGGTGGAAGCAGTGAACAAACCGAGATATATGTATGCTTGTGTGTGTGACAAATGCGGCAGAGATTTCAAATCTGCCGATGCGTACAGAGTGATATGCCCGAAGTGTACGCAACTTGAAGGATTTAAAAAGCCAAAAGCAAGCGACAAAAAGAAAGTTGCAAAACCATCTTTGGAAGACAAGCTGAAGGAGCTTAAGGCATACAATGCTGCAACCGGGCAACGGTTGACCTTTGGACAATACCAGGCACAGCACCGAACCGAAAATCATTTTTAAATAGGTGATGTTTAAACATGAAAGGCAAGAATATCAAGCGAGCTGTTATGGAATACAGTATTATCAGACAAATAGAATATGCAATTCAGCGATATAAGAGAAAAAAGCTTTATCGTATGGATTGTGACAAAGAGGCAGAAAGGATAGTTTCAGAGCTTGATTCTGTTACGAAAAAGGCTCAACAAAATGACTCTTGAAATGTTTAAAAATATACATAAAATTAAAACGTTTATTTTACAGGGCAAAGAGAGTAAAAAGCCTTTAAAAATAAACGTTTTTGCGTTATGAAGATTGTAAACAGAATATAAGATATGTTTAGTATTGAAATTTAAACACGGCTCAAAGTGCTGATTTTACTGCATTTTGGGGTGTTCAAAAGATTTTGGCCACATGGTCAAAATGTTGGGGTATTTTTCGTTCGATTTTTGCTGTTATACAGGCATTTTCTGACATTTTGCCCCAATGGCCAAAATGTCAGGTATGATTTTCGGTGTGCTTGCCCGATAAAATTTTATTAAGAGTGGGACGGCTTACGCCTAATTTTTCTGCAAACTGAGTTTTATTAATTTTACGTGAGTTATAGTCGGTAAAAAGGAAGGAAAACTTTTCAGAATCGACATCAATATTTTTTCTGCCCTTATACTTCTTCTCTCTTTTTGCAATTGCTATACCTTCACGCTGACGTTCCAGAAGGTTCTGACGTTCAAACTCTGCAATAGCACCTATCATTGTTAGCATCAGCTTGCCTGTTGGAGTTCCTGTGTCTATATTCTCTTTATTGCTCACAAGCTTAACGCCTTTATTATGCATTTGCTCTGTTAGGTCAAGAAGGTCTTTTGTGTTACGTGCAAGACGTGAGAAATCATGAATATACACAGTATCACCTTCACGTGCATAGTCAAGCAGCTCTTTAAGCTTAGGACGGTTAGTGTCTTTTGCCGACACTTTTTCTGTAAACCACTTTTCTATTCCATATTTTTCAAGAGCTTCTATCTGACGTGCTTCGTTCTGGTCAACTGCTGATACTCTTACATAAGCTATTTTCATTTCAAACACTCCTTTAGTAATATTATACCACAATGTAAAAATAAAATCAAGAATATTGTTTACAAAACGTAAAACAAATATAAAAACAATGTTAAATTTACAAGATTTTAACACATTAAACGTGTAAAAATAGGGTGTACCCTAAATTTGCACGTTTTTGTTTTGGGAAAGTTTTTTCAGCATTTTTTTAAAAATCACTTGACAAAAATTGTTAACAGTGGTATACTCTACAATTTTTGTAAAGGGGGTGTGCGGCGTGGCTGATGAAAAGTACAGCACTTTAGTTGCACCGTACATTGACCATATTGCAAAATGGCGTGCGACAGGTGCAAGCAACAAGCAGATTGCAGACAAGCTTGGGATTTCATTATCGAGCTTAAAAAATTATAAAAAAGAATATGCTGAGCTTGACAACGCTTTAAGCTACGGCAAGAGCAATTTAAATCTTGACATAGCAAAGACGGTTGCTGATATGGCGTTAGGTTACACGTATGAAACAGAAGAACTGGTAAGAGTAAAAAAAGATGGCAAGTATAAGACTGTAGCTGTCAAGGTTCAAAAATATGTGCCACCTAATTTAGAAGCTGCAAAATATTTCCTGAAAAACCGCACGAAGAACTGGAACGACAATCCGCAAGGCTTTAAGCTTAAAGAACGTGAACTGGATATGAAGGCTCGTGCGGACGATATACCTACTGACAGTGAAAAGGCTGTTATTTGTGATGATGTGTAATTTGACAATCCCTCAGTCAGCTAACGCTGACAGCTCCCTTTGCACAAGGGAGCCTATGGGGTGAGAGAAAAGTGGGTGAGTAAATGGAATGGGTTGACCCGATACGTGACATAAGAATAGTTGAAAGCATTGCACGTGATTTGAAGAAAAAAAGTGTACGAAATTACGTTATGTTTTGCGTTGGAATATACTGCGGTTTACGCATATCCGATATACTTCGCCTGAGGGTTAAGGACGTACGCAACAAGGACGAAATTAACATCATTGAACGCAAGACAGGCAAGCGACGTTTCTATCCGTTGCCGCAGCCGATTAAAAAAGTGTTGAATGATTACTGCCGTGGCAAGGATAAGAACGAGTATCTTATACGCAAGGTTGGCAAAAATGAGCCGATTAAGAGATGCCAGGCGTGGAAGATTATAACTGCAGCGGCAAAGAAGTACGGCATTACAGGCATAGGCACACACGGTATGCGAAAAACCTTTGGATATTGGTTCTACAAGCTGACGGGGGACGTGACAATGCTGATGCAGATATTCGGTCACACAAGCGAGGCACAGACATTACGCTACATTGGTGTGACAAAGCTCGTTATTAAAGAGGCGGTAATGAGCTTCAAACCGTTTAGGATATAGGGGGTAATATGGTCAGGTTAAGTGAAATAGTATCGCCGTGCTTTGCGGAAGTACACAGGGACATTAAGGCTAACGGACACACGCACTATTTTTTAAAAGGCGGGCGAGGTTCAACAAAGTCATCATTTGTGAGCATTGAAATTATACAGGGCATAATGCGTTATCCTGATGCCAACGGCATTGCGTTACGCAAAATCGGGCGTGATTTAAAAGAAACAGTTTTCATGCAGCTATTATGGGCGATTGACAAATTAGGTGTTTCAAGGTATTGGACTATACATTTCTCACCATTACGCTTATGCTACAGACCAACGGGACAACAGATTTTGTTCCGTGGTGTTGATGATGCAGCAAAGTCAAAGTCAATAAAGCTTCGCAGCGGATATTTCAAATACATCTGGTTTGAGGAGGCTGACCAGTTTACAGGAATTGAAGAAATACGAAAGGTTACGCAGTCATTAATACGTGGCGGTGAAAATCAGGTGGTATTATACACATACAATCCTCCAAAATCGGTCAACAACTGGATTAACGCAGAAATTCTGCAGCGTACAACCAAAAAGGATGATTATAAAACAACTTATATTCACCATTCGTCATATTTAGATGTTCCTAAAAAGTGGTTAGGTGATGAGTTTATCCGTGAAGCAGAGATTTTAAAACAGGCGAATGAAGATGCATACCGTCACGAATACTTAGGCGAGGTAACGGGTACCGGTGGTGAGATTTTCAAAAACGTTGTGCTTCGTGAGATTACGGCTGATGAAGTCAAGGCATTAGGCAGAATTTACAGAGGTTTAGACTTTGGATTTTCGACGGATCCATGTGCGTACATTGCTTGCTGCCTACACAACTACAAGCTTTATATATTCCACGAGTTTTATCTTACAGAGCTTGGTTTTGACAAGATGGCAGAGCTTATATCCGAAGAAAACAAGCTTAATGATTTGATTTATGCGGATAGTGCAGAGCCGCGAAGTATTCACGAGCTTGCGATACGAGGCATAAAGATTTCGGGTGCAAGGAAATATCAGGGCAGTGTTGACCACGGTGTTTCGAGACTTTCAAGGGACTTAATTGAAATAGTGATTGACCCTGTTAAATGCCCGAACGCTGCAAAGGAGTTTACGACTTACGAATACGAGCGTGACAAGGACGATATTTTCAAAGCAATGTACCCAGACAAGAACAATCACACAATTGATGCGGTGCGATATGCGTTATCAAATACAGAATTTATGTTAAAGCCGGACAAAAAGGCGGTTAAAAAGCATATTGATTTTGAGTTTCAGAATGAACGGTCTTATGGTGACAGAAGTCCTGAAGGAATATTTAACAATTAGGAGGGTTTATTATGCAAGAGGTATTATTAGCGATTCGGTTTGCGGTATGTTGTGCTTTTGTGGCAGGGTCAATGTTTGTGGGAATATACATTTACCGCACCGGTTACAATGACGGCAAAAACGGGAACGTGAAGTCTGCACTATTACCGCAGATTCCAAAAAAGCCGAGGCTTTCACGTGCACAGGCGGAAAAGATTGAAGAGCTACAGCAGCAACGCAATGAAGGGTTTAACAATATTGTTAAGTATATGAATGGTGAAGACTAACGCGAATTATAAAAAGAGGGTGAATTATAATGCAGAAAGATATTACCACTACTACTGTATGGGAGCAATACCAACGCGGAGTGGAATACAAAAACCGCATTAAGCTATACAACGAGGTTGATGAAGGTTTCAGATATTACCAGGGCGACCAATGGAACGGAGTTGACACAAAAGGCTTACCACGGCCTGTGTTTAACATTATTAAGCCCGTTATTAATTACAGGGTTTCAAACGTTTTATCAGCTGACACAAAAATAGTTTACAAGAGCGACAACGTTTTATCAGAAGATGCACCGATTTTAAACGAGGTTGCAGAAAAGCTGACGTTATATGCAGGGCAGCTATATGAGCGTTTAAAAATGGACTATCTATCAGACACTATTTTAAAGGACAGTGCCATTACCGGCAACGGCTGCTTATATTTCTATTACGACACGAACGCCAAAGAGGTTGTTGCTGACGTTGTTGACATTACAAACATATATCCGCAAAACCCAAATAACGCAAGCATTCAGGAGCAGGAATCTATTATTATAGCATTCCGCAGAAGTGTTGAGAGTGTACGTGAGGAAGCAAAAGCCAACGGAGCAAAAGACATTGATATTATTGCAGCTGACACTGACAACACAGAGCTTGCAGGTGACAAAGCAAAAATCGAGGTTGAGAACAACGACATGTGTATTGTTCTTCTAAAAATGTGGAAGGACAAAAACACCGGAACTGTATGGTTTAAAAAGTCGGTAAAAGAGTTTGACATTATAAAAGATACGGATTTAGGTCTTAAGTACTATCCTGTAGCCTTAATGACGTGGGAAAATCAGAAAAACTGCTTTTTCGGAGTATCTGACATACGCAATCTTATACCAAATCAGCGATACGTCAATGCAATAGCTGCTATGATAATGTATGCAACTACATACACGGCGTTCCCGACAATGGTTTATGATGACTCACTTGTTGACACGCCTACAAACGAGCTTGGAAAGGCTATAGGCGTTAATGCTTCGGGACAGTCAATTCGAAATGTGATTGATTTTATTACCCCTGGACAGATTTCACCTGATGCATTTAATATGTTTAACACGACCATGCGGCTTACAAAGGAGCTTATGGGTGCAAATGATGGTGCTTTGGGAAACATTGACCCTGAGCAGGCAAGCGGAAAGTCAATACTTGCAGTTGCGGAGCAATCGGCAATACCTTTGGAATCAATAAAGAGAAGATTTTACAACTTTATTGAGGACGTGGCTATCATATGGGCTGATATGTGGTGTAATTACAGTGTTGACGGCAAGCAGATTTCTATAGCAAACGAGGACGGCAAAACAGAAAATTATGAGATTACTGCCGAGGCTTTTGACAAGCTTATGTTATCCGTAAAAATTGACGTTGGTGCTACAAACAGGTATTCAGAGCTTGCTGTGATGCAGACACTTGACAATTTGCTTATGAATGAGATGATACCGTTTGAATGGTGGGTACAGCTACAACCTTCTTCAAGCGGATTGCCGAAGGCAAAGCTTATGGAGTTTTTAAATCAGCAGAAGCAGGAGGCAATGGCACAGAAGAGGATGATGGGAGCGATTACACCTCATCCGTCAGCTTCGCTGACACCTTCCCCTCCAGGGGAAGGCGGTTTTGACATTGATGCGTTTATTGACAGATTGCCGGAGGACGTAAGGCAGCAGGCAATAGAAAATCCGCAAATGTTGGAGCAACTCATTGCTGAGCAGCTTGGAGGATAATCGGATATGATATTAAATGTTTTGGGTACAGAATATAAAATTAAATTTCAAACACAGAAAGAAAATCCAAAGCTAACCAATGATGTAAATGGATTAGCTGAACTTTATTCCAAGGAGCTTATTGTCAAGACCGGATATGAAAACAGCCCTGCTTGTTATGACAATATAACCGCATACAGAGAAAAGGTTTTGATTCACGAATGTATGCACGCTATTTTTCACGAATCCGGCTTTTCTAAATATACTGAGGATGAAGATTTGGTTGAGTTTTTAGCTCAACAATACGGAAAGATAAAAAATGTTGTTGAAACAGCAAAGGGTCTACATAATGAATATATGAAAACCGAAAACAAATGATGTAAGACACGAAAGTGTTTGACATAAACCGTGACGACTGCGGAATAAAGTCGGAATTTTGCCTGAAAAAGGCACAAAAAAAGCCACACGGGCGTTAAACGGAGGTATTTTACCATGAATGAATTTTTAAACGACACTGTTTTGGATAATGATGTAACTGCAGACAATTCCGGGTTGGGTGCAGGTGATACAAATCCAAATCAGGCGGCAGACGTACCAGATGATACTCCTGCCACACAGCATCAGTCACTGGATGCAGAGAAAACAAATGCAATTGTAAAGCAACGTACAAAACGCTATCTTAAGCAGAACGAGGCTTTAAAAGAAGAACTTAGCGAGGCTAAAGCCGATGCTGAAAAGTTCAGAATGATTAAATCTGCTTTAAAAAACAACGGTATGGACACGCCTGAAGCTCAGGCTAATGCTTTTTCAGAATACTTTGGTATAAGCAAGGATGCGTTTTTGTCACCTTCATCCAACAAAGCAGAGCAGTCAAAGGGTGACGCTTATGTTGATGCAAGACATTTTTTAGATGCTGCATCAGATGATGAAGTTATTGCAGAGGTTGAGCATTTGCTTGAAAAACGCAGCAGCTCACCGAAAAGTTTCAGCGTAGCTGACAACGTAAGGTTAACCGAATTGAATAATGCTTATGCAAAAATACGTTATCAGCGTGACGTGCAGGTTGCATCAAAATACTGCAGTGACAACGGTATTGATTTTGACACACTTGTTAAAGATGCAGATTTTATTGAATTTGTAAAGGACTTAAACGTTCCGATTTCAACAGCTGTAAAGAAATATGCAAGGTTTACAAAATCAACACCTGCGACAGAACCGCCAAAAGCACAGCCTGCAACAACAGGCAGTGTAAAAGACACAGGCGGCGGTGTTGCAAAAGAGTTTTACTCACGTGAGGAAGTAGCAAAAATGACACGTGAGGAAATAAGAAAAAATTTAGATGTGATACACAAATCACAGTCAAAATGGTAATTGTAGCTGAACGGCAAGGGGGTAAGCAAAAAGGAAGATGAGACACCTCATCCACCGCAAGCGGTTCCCCTTCTCCTCCAAGGAGAAGGCTAATTGTATAAATTAAATACAATCAGCCTTATCGGTCAGTTACGCTGACACCTTCCAAAAAGGAAGGCATGAAAAAAGGAGGATTTTAAAATGAGTTATCAGAATTTTATTCCTACGCTTTGGGCGGAGGAAATTATGAAAGAGCGTGACGATGTTATCGTTGCGGCAAAGCTTTGTAACAGAGATTACGAGGGTATGATTAAAAACAAAGGCGACAAGGTTAAGATTAACGGTATAGGCAGACCGACAATTCACGATTATGATGATAAAACAGGTTTGCACGATGCTGAAAGATTGCCCGACCAGAGCACATTGCTTGAAATCACCGAACAGAAGGCATTCCACTTCTACGTTGGTGATATTGACAGACGTCAGGCACAGGGCGACCTTATGAGTGCAGAAAAGACAGAGGCAGCCGCAGCACTTGCAGAGGTTGAGGACAGCTTCATATACGAGCTTGCGGCAAAAGATGCAGGCATTACTGATGCAGTTGCTGAGCTTACTGCTACAAACGTAATGTCAACCATTGCAAAAACTCTTACAAAGCTTTGGACAAATAAAGTGCCGAGAAACGAAAAGATTTATCTTGAGGTTTCACCTTCGTTTGTTGAAAAGCTTATGCTTGCCAATGTTCTTGTTAACACTGACAACAGCAAAATCATTACAGGCGGTGCAGTTGGTACACTTAAGGTATTCAACATAGAAGTGTATATGTCAACAAACTTAAAGCACGACACAACCAATGGTGATTACTGCGTTGCAAGAACAAGAAAGGCTATTACCTTTGCTGACCAGATTACCGAGGTTAAGGCTTATGAGCCTGCTAACTTCTTCGGCGAGGCTGTAAAGGGCTTGCAGGTTTATGGTGCTAAGGTTATAAGACCGAAGGAATGTGCTATCATCAAGGTTAAATCCTACGGCGTAGAAACAACAATATAAGGAGGATGATTTAAATGGCTGATATTACAGTAAACAAAGCAACACGTGACGGTGTTAAGCAGTGTACATTAGCAACAGGTACTGCATCGCAGACCTTTGTATTTGACACTCAGGACGAAAAGACTGCAATTGTAATCACAAACTCCGGTTCTGCTGCTGCTACGGTGACGGTTAAAGCCGGCAACGGTATCAGAAGTTCAATTGGTGACCTGGTTGCAACGGTTGCGGCAAATTCAACAGGCATTGTCGGTCCACTTGACAGTATGAGATTTAAAGACATGTCAACCGGCAAGGTTACAATTAACATAAGCGGCGGCACAACAACGCTTAACGTTATTGCATTATAGGTGAACCTGCCTTAAATGGGATTGTAGAGAAAAGGGATATAACCTTTCGGGAGGGGCTTCCCCCTCCTCTACAATCCTTTTTTTATACAAAAAAGTAAGGAGGGATTTATATGACATATAAACAGAGTTTAGAAATTGCGTTTCGTTATGCTGACAGTGAAAAGAGCGATTTTGATTATCCTGATATGTTTCACACGTTAGCAAACGAGGCACAGATGTTAATCGCGACCAAGGGTGACGGGATATTAAGGGAGTGTGAGGCTGAGGCGGTTTTGACAATCCCTCAGTCACCTGACGAGCCTTTGAAAAACTATGAGTTGAAGTTGCCGGAGGATGTGTTTGAGGTGCGGAGCATAATTGATGCTTACGGCCGTCCTGTGACGTTTGATATTCGTGAGCGTGGGGTAGCTATTGTGCCGTCTTTGGGGACATACAAGGTTACATATTATGCATTACCTTCTGTAATTGACGAAAACACGGCTGACGATTACGAATACGAGGTACCGTTATACACTCACGCAGCGATACCGTATTACATTGCGTACCGTCTTGTTGGTACTGATGATGCACAGTTATATACTGCATTAGAAAACCAGTGGGGTATGTATATGAGCATATTTAAACAGACAGGCAAGGCGAGAGTTAAGAAGATTGTTAATGTATATGGCATTTGATTTGCCACCTCATCCGTCAGCTAACGCTGACACCTTCCCCTCAAAGGGGAAGGCAATGATTGAGGGCGTTATGAAGGAGGGATTTTATGGCGATAAATTACACGCCGAAGCCGTTACCTGCACAGCAAAGGCTTGGATTTAACATCAGTGCTTTTTACGGTGTAAACAAGACCGGCACAGCTGCTAACGGTGAATTTATAGACTGCAGGAATATGTCAAGCGACAATTTCCCTTACGCAAGCCCGAGAGAGCCGCGTGAGGTTATTGCATCAGGAATAGTAAATCCGCAGAGGTTATTATTTTGCGGTGACAGGCTTTCGTATATTGCAGGCGGCAAGCTTAATGTTAAAAATGGTGATGCCTTTGACGAGGTTGGCGAGGTTGGTAATGTAACCTCTGCTGTGGATTTTAACAATCAGAAGATGCTGTTTTATCCGACAAATATAGAATATGAGTATAAAACCGGTGACATAAGCACAATAACAAAGTATCTTACATTGAGAGTTGGCAGTTACGGAGGAAAGGCATCTTCTACTATACACGGTTTTAGTGAAACTTGCGACAATGTAAATGTATACTGGCGAGGCAACAGGTATAACCACAGAAAATGTGCAACTATTGCAATAAGCAGTGGTGAGTCTTCTGAGTATATCAATGCTACAGCTAAAGAGAAAAAAGACGATGAAGGCAACACCGTTTACAACGAAATAACAATTAATGTTACGGGAAATAATCCACAATATATTACGGATGGTTTTAAAAACGACAGCAGATTTATGAAGTTGTTTGTAAGAGCGTGGGACGATAAAGGAAACCTTATATCGTCAAGCGATTTTGACGAAACAAACTATACTGCAAATTATACCGAGTGCGGTTTTGGCAAACCAATATTATTTAATGGTGTTGCACCTGCAAAGATACTTGCAATGATTGGTTACTATTACACTCCTACCACAACAAATTGGAATGGTTTTTGTGACCAAGGGTGTATTACCCAACGTAACGATGATTTAGATAATGAGAATTTCAAAGTATGGGTTACGGCTACCGAATATCCTGCTGAAAATTCACAGCCGGCAATCAACTATGCCTGTATGGACAACAACAGGGTTGTTGCAGTTGAGGGAAACAATTTCTATGCATCGTGTCTTGGTGATTATACTAATTGGACGGACTTTGTTGATGCAGAGGGAAATCCAAAGGCGAAAGGAGCATATGCAGAGGAACTATGCACCTACGGTGATTTTACAGGCATTATAAAGTACAACAGCAATGTTATTCTTACAAAGGCTGACCTGACATACATCTGCTACGGAAACAAGCCACCGTACAGGATTAACGAGCTTTGCAACGTTGGTTGCATCAAAAACGAAACAATTGCAGAGGTTGACGGATACCTATACTGGCTCGGCCGTGACGGAGTATATATGTTTGGCGGAGGTACGCCGAGGTTGATTAGTGACAAGGTCAAGATTACGCCCACTGACGGTGTTGCCTGCGGATACGAACACAAGTATTACTTATGTGCAAACGATGGCGAAAGCTTTAAGCTATATGTTTACGACACGCAAAAAAACTTATGGCACATTGAGGACGAAAGGCAATACGTAAGCCTTACATCCAAAGACGGTGCATTATACGGCCTGACTGCTGACGGTGAGATATTAAAGTTTAACAGCGGCAGTGAGCGTGTTGAATGGGAATTTACGACATCTGACTTTGATTTTAATACTGAATACACGAAAAATCTGGCTAAAATTTACGTCAGGATGAAGTTATACAATCAGACATACGTTGACATATATGTGAGGTCTAACAGGCAAGACTGGTATAGATTTGCGAATTTTAAGGCTGATGGAACGAGCGTTATTCAGGCAAAGGCGAAGTTAAAAAAGTGTGATTATTTCACCTTACGCTTTGTCGGCTACGGCAAGGCTGAAATAATGGACGTATATGCAGATGTTACACTTGGCTCACAGAAGCACAGAAGCGGTGACAAGCTGGCGGTGTTCAGGAAGAGCTGATGGCTCTTTTTAGGGAATACTAAATGATTTCTGCCACCTCATCCGTCAGCTACGCTGACACCTTCCCCTCGAAGGGGAAGGCTTGAAAACAAGGAGGGATTTTTATGGATATAAAGATGATTGAAGCGAGGTTATCACGTGCTGAAAACACTAAGGATTTATTTGCTGTAGTTGGGGCTTTGATTGAGCATCAGATAGAGTTTGAGCGAGAGCTTGAGGACAAGCTTGAAAGTCTTGACAGTGACAACATCATTGAAATTGATTTTGGACGGACACGTTATAAAAATCTTAAAATAGGAGGTACAACAGATGAAGGAGTATAAAGTTATATTTGATTCTGACGGAAGACAGGTTTCTTTTAATGAGTCGTATGCCGTTGACGGCGACCACAACAGCGTAAAAATCACAGCAGTATTCCCTGAAGAATATGCTGGTCTTACAAAGCGTGTGGCTTATGTTAAATCAACTGGCGGAAGCTCAGACGTGATTGACCTTGATAACAACACGTTAACACTGACATCCGACTATTTATTTGCCGGCACAACTTCGGTAACCTTTGAATTAACCAATAATGATGGCACACAGGGAATAAGGTTTCAGAAGGTTGATATTCTTGTCGCACCTGCTGTTAATCCCACAGGTGACAAGGTATACAACACATATATGTTATCTTTTTCAGTTGCTGAAACGGTCACGAGTGAGCCGGGAGCAGAAGCAAAAGTTGAAAATCTCGGCACAAACAGAAATGTTAAGCTGAAATTCACAATACCGAAGGGCGAGCCGTTTAGGTATGAAGATTTCACTCAGGAACAGCTTGCCGGATTAAAGGGCGACAAGGGCGAGCAGGGGTTAATGCTTTATCCGACTATTGATAACGATGGTAATCTTTCTTGGGAGAAAAAAGAAAGCAACGATGCTGTTCCTGAGACAACAAACATAAAAGGTCCGAAAGGTGACACAGGTGCGACTGGTGCCCCTGGAGCTATAGGACCTACAGGACCACAAGGCAAACAGGGTATCCAGGGACCACAGGGACCGCAAGGCGTAAAGGGTGATACCGGAGCTACAGGACCACAAGGGCCAAAAGGTGACAAGGGTGATACACCTGAGCTTGCGAACAACCTTACAACAACCGTAGCGGGCAAGGCGTTGGACGCATATCAGGGATATTTGTTAAACAAAAACAAGCTATCGGTTAAAGAAGTTGCTTCAAGCGACATTGATGGCTGTACTACATCGGGGTTTTACCAAATAGTAAGTGATGATGCATACGTAAACAACGACGGCCAAGGTGTGTTTTTAATAGCTGATGAAGGTGGATACGCTGAATATTACCATGCAACACAATTGTTGATTGATATTGCGAAGTATGACAGTATACGTGTACGTCAATGGGACAATGACATCGATGCGTGGGGAACGTGGGACACCCTGGCACTAAAGAGTAAGATGGATGAAAATATTGACGACATTCGCCAAAGACTCAGCTCGTTGATGCTGTCAAACAAGCTTATCAGATATGCTTTGCCCTGTGCATCAATAGATGGGCTGACAACCGAAGGGATATATATAGTTGGCGGTTTAGTTTACATTGTCGGTGATGACGGTTATGGCACAATTTCGCAATACAAAATTGACCAGTGGGGAAACGTAAAGTGGCGTATGACTATTAGCGGCTCCGATTACGGTGAATGGATGCCGATTAATGCAGTACCAAAGTACACAGTTAATAATTTAAACGTTGATGCTGCAGGCATATGTGAATTACAGTTGAGCGAGGGCTCAACATCGGTATACAGCGTTTCAACAGACGGGTACATAAATTTTGTTCTGCCGACACCAATCAATTACAATGAATTTTATCAAATTCTAATTCACGCCAATTTAGAAATGGAAAATTCAATAGTATGGGGAACGCCAACGTTCTTCAACGGTGAAATCCCCGACATCGGTATTGGCAGATACGATTTTATCTTTGAGTGGGACGGCTCACAGTGGTGTGCAGGAGCTATTGAAAAGGGTGATGTTGTATGATTTTTTCGAGACAATTATTAATGAACAAAGCTGAAACCGCAGAGGGCTATCCTCTTGTGTTCAGCTCTAACAGAGATAAGAAAGCGAGGGATTGGAGCATCACAGGCACGAATGTTGGTGATATAGGCACGGATGGCAAATACCATTTAAATGTGGTGAATAGTGGTAAGAGTTTGATATCTGCGACAGATTATTTTTCTAAGGCTGCCGATTATAGTTCTGTAACAGAAGACGGTAGAAATTGTGCTAAATTTCAAAATGGTGTAAGTTACAATTATACAGATTTTGAGTTTAAACCGAACACACAATATACAGTTTCATTTGATGCGAAATCTGTGCTTCGTGAGGGAGAAAGTGCTGCCGTTGGTGCCGCAAGTTGTGTTTTTCGATTTGTATATACTGACGGGACGTATTCAAATCTTTTAATATTAAACGGCTCAAAATGGTCGATAAGAACACTCACGTCAACAGCTGGCAAAACAGTTGACCATATTCGTGGTGCGGCACTTGAATATAGGTACTGGATATATGTTGACATTGATACCTTCCAACTTGAGGAAGGTATAACACCAACGGAAGTTGAGCCATACCGAGAACCAATAACAACAGAAATTATGTTAGATGAACCGATTGGCGTGGTTAAAAGCTATAATTTGTTTAATAAGGATACGTATTCGTACACTCTTGGATATTTCACAGACGATGGGGTTTTTATAACACAAAGTTCAGGAGGCACAGCCTATATAGATGAGTATATTGCTGTAGAACCTAACACGAGCTATTTTATTGGGCGTACAGGAGGAAGTGTTGGTGCATATGGCGGAGTTTACTTTTTTGATGAAGAAAAGAATTGGTTATCACGTCAATTGCAACAACACACCATAGAAACATTAACGAGCGGTTATTCAATAACAACTCCAGCAAATTGTTACTATATTTTGGTTAGAGTTGTTGTTACCTCAGACTATGCTTATCCATTTAATGCCGACAATTTTCAAATTACAGAAGGTTCTACTGAAAAAGAATACAAAACCTATTATATCCCATCCGAAGATACAGCCACATATAAAAGTGGTGTGCTCCCTAAGTTGGAAGTTTGTGAAGGGACTAATATTATAACTGTTGAGGCTACTAATGAGCCGACAAATATGACTATTAAATATTGAGGAGTGGAATTATGTTATATCAATATATAAATGAACACAGAATTGAGCCCGTAGCACGAAACGGCTTTATAGAAGTTGAGGGCAAGCGTGTTGGAATAAGTAATTTACCAAAGTATTTGGAAGAACACAAGGGCATTGCAGAGGCAAACGGATATTATGAATACATTGAGGGTGATATGCCTGAATATGACGTTGAAAAGCAGTATGTGTTGCAAAAGTTTGCCATCGAGGACGGACATATTAAGCTGTGCTATGAGGTACACGACATTGTTATTCCTGAAGGAGTGATTATGGATGAAGTTACAGAAGATACCACAGCAGAGAATTAACGGCAGACTTAAACCGCTTAATCTTGCAAGGGTTGACAGTATTGTACTACATCATATGGCACACGAAACTGCTGATGTTAAAATCGTTGAGTGTTGGCACGTTGATGGCAATGGTTGGAATGCTATTGGTTACAATTACTGGATTGGATATGATGGTGCGATTTACGAGGGCAGAGGGCTTAATGTGGGTGCAGGAGTAGCAAACCACAACAGTCATATTATAAGCATTGGTTTTCAGGGTGATTACGATAAAAACGACATTATGCCCGATGCACAGTTTAACTCAGCTATTGACCTTATTAATTATCTTATGCCGTTTCTGCCTAACTGCAAGGCGATAAAAGGACACAGAGATTTTGGCGGTTCGGTTTGTCCGGGTAATTACTTCCCGTTAGAGGAAATGAAAAAGCTAAGAAAAAGGAGTGTTAGTGCAATGATTTACAACTACATAGACGAAAATATGCCCGAATGGGCGAGGCCGTATGTTCAAAAGGCGGTTGATTTAGGAATTATCAAAGGCAACGAGCACGGTGAGTTGAATTTGACCGATGACAAGATTTGGACGTTGGTTGTTATTATGAGGGCAACAGGAGTGATGAAATGATTAAGTTACAGATTGGCAACAAAACCTATTACAATAACGGCAAGGCTGAAAGAATGGATGCAGCTCCGTTTTTGGAAAACAGTCGCACATTTGTACCTATACGTTTTATTGCTGAAGCTTTAGGCTGCACCGTAAAGTGGAATGATTTAACGAGAACCGTCACCATAACCGGCAAATCTGAACCGGTATATTTTGATACAGCCAACGAGTGTGCGATTGACTGGGGTATGAAGTTTAACAACCTATCAATCGGCTTACACAAGGAATTAGGCAGCAGCATTTACAAATGCGACAAAGGATATTATTATACCTTCCCTAATATCGGTCAATCAAACAGCGTGACCTGTTCCGTTGACAACAGCAAAAACAAAAGGGTTGCAGTTATTCATTCACACGCTTCGACAGGGTGCGGAACGCAAAAAGGCGACAAAATATCTTCTACAGACGTAAGTCTTGCAAAAACATTGAAGTGTGACAATTATATGGTATCACCGTGCGGAACGTTAGAGGTATACAGGCACGACACAAAGCGGTATGAAAACATATCAGACTGTATGCCATATGACAGAAGAGCATTAAAAAAGCTACAAACGTCTTGGGGTTATGGGAATATGAAAAAGAATGATGAGTTTTTTAAATCATATCCAATTGGCACGGTATCAATTGAGGCTGATTTTTACAACAAGCTTTTTGCCGATGGCAAGCAATTTCCATTATTTGATGATTAAGGGGGATTACAAATGAAAATTATAACAGGGATTAAAGCTTTATGTGGCGTTGCAACGTCTATTATATCTTACATATTTGGAGGGATTGACGTGTTGATGTCTGTTCTTTTATTCTGCATTGTGGTTGACTACATAACCGGGATAATGTCAGCGGTGTACGAAAAGGAAGTGAACAGCGAAAGAGGCTTCAAAGGCATTCTTAAAAAGATAGCTATATTGAGCGTTGTGGCTTTGGCGTATCAGATAGGGCGTGCAACAGGTGCGACAGCTATACGTGACTGTGTAATCGGCTTTTACATAGCAAACGAGGGTATATCAATACTTGAAAACTGCGGCAGAATGGAATTGCCGGTGTTCAGCGGACTAAAGGATATACTGGAGCAGTTAAGACATAAAGATACGAAATAATATAATAGGAAGAAAAACATAAGGCGGTCGTTTTGACCGCCTAAAATTTTTGGCACATTTTTGGCACATCTAAAGTGCAATAAAGTACAATTTTATGCAATAGCGTTTATTTTGACAAAAAAGAAAAACCGCTTCAAAGTCCCTTATTTATTGGGATTTTTAGCGGTTTTATCGGTGGTTGCCGAACTAGGATTCGAACCCAGACAAACAGAGTCAGAGTCTGTCGTGCTACCTTTACACAATTCGGCAATTTCAAGTGCTTAAATATAATACCACTTTTTGTTTATTTTGTCAATACATTTTTTATTATTTTTTCACATTTTTTTAAAATTATTCGTTTTTTCACAACTATAATATACATCTTTGCTTCAATAAATATTGACAAAACACATATGCAGTGATATACTGAAAATAGCATTTTGCAGAACTTAAAATGATTATTTTGGCGGCTGCAAAGTCGTTATTTTTTTATGGAAGGTGAAAAGAATGGATGCAAAAAACATTGATTGGGGAAGTCTTGGCTTCGGCTATATAGAAACCGAAAAGAGATTTTCAGCAGTTTATAAGGATGGTAAATGGAGCGAGGGCGGTCTTGTAACAGATGCTACTATGCATATGAGTGAAAGCGCAGGCGTATTGCAATATGCACAGACTTGCTTTGAAGGCTTAAAGGCTTACAAAACAAAGGACGATAAAATAGTAGTGTTCCGTCCAGAATTAAATGCTCAAAGACTTGATGACAGTTGTGAAAGATTAAGAATTCCAAAGCTGCCTGAGGGTATGTTTTTAAGAGCAGTTGACGAGTTGGTGCGTGCAAATGCACATTGGGTACCACCATATGGTTCAGGTGCTACATTGTATATAAGACCGTTTATTTGTGGAACAGGTCCTGTAATTGGTGTTGCTCCTGCTCCTGAATATGAGTTCAGAATGTTCTGTACTCCTGTTGGCCCATACTTTAAAGGCGGTGCAAAGCCTGTTAAGATTATGGTAAGTGATTATGACAGAGCTGCACCAAACGGAACAGGTAATATCAAAGCAGGTCTTAACTATGCAATGAGCCTTTATGCAGGCTATAACGCAAAGTCACAGGGTTATGCAGAAAATATGTATCTTGATGCAGCAACACGTACTAAGGTTGAAGAAACAGGCGGTGCAAACTTCCTGTTTGTTACAGAAGACGGAAAGATTGTTACACCTAAGTCAAGTTCAATTTTGCCTTCAATCACACGTCGTTCACTTATGATTGTTGCAAAAGAATATCTGGGTATGGAAACAGAGGAAAGAGAAGTATTATTCTCAGAAGTACCTTCGTTTACAGAGTGCGGTCTTTGCGGAACAGCTGCAGTAATCTCACCTGTTGGTATTATCGACGACCACGGCAAGGAAATCAAATTCAAGAGCGGTATGGATGATATGGGTCCTGTACTTAAAAAGTTATATGATACATTAACGGGTATCCAGATGGGCAGAATTGAAGATAAGTTCGGTTGGGTACATGAAGTTACAGGTATAGAATAAGGAGATATTTCATGGCAAAGGTATTCAGAGACACTGTCAGCGGATTTACTCATATGGGTGCTGCCGTTCTGGCGATAGTAGGTACTGTGTTTTTGGGCATAAGAGCAGCAGGTCATAGTGGGCTTGCAATTTTTACATCGCTTATTTTTGGTGTGTTTATGGTGCTTATGTTTTCTTTCAGCTGCACATACCATCTTGTTCGTGGTCCCAAAAAGGCGGTTGCTGCGTTTAAAATAGTTGACCACTGTATGATATATGCACTGATTGCTGCAACATATACTCCCGTTGTGCTGCTTTTGTTTGACGGCTGGCTCAAATGGACTTATTTTGTGGGCATATGGGGTTGTGCGTTGGTTGGAATAATACTTAAGCTGTTTTTAACAGGTAAATTCCGTACAGTTTCTACTATATTATATTGTATTATGGGTCTTTTGATAGTATTTGCAACTGTACCATTTTATAATGCAGCAGGCTTCTGGGCAATGTTTTTTCTTGTGCTTGGCGGTGTGATGTATATTACAGGTGCAGTTTTTTACGCGATACAAAAGCCTGCTCCAAAGCACGGTTTTGGTTTTCATGAAATTTTTCATATATTTGTTATGCTTGGGGCAGCGGCTCATTACGTAATGATTTTGTGTTTTGTATTATAAAAAAATGATATCCTTTGCGGGATATCATTTTTTTGAAAGGAAGGATAAGTATGCTACTCAGTGAAGTTATTGAAAGGCTTGGGTTAAAGCAGGTAACAACAGAAATTGACGATATACGTGAGGTAACAGGGTGCTATATAGGCGACCTGTTAAGCTGGGTTATGTCTAAGGCACAGGCGGGCAATGTATGGATAACTGTTCAGACAAATATCAATATTCTTGCAGTTGCAACGCTTACAGATGTAAGCTGCATTGTTGTTCCTGAAAACATTGTTGTGGACGAACCAACTGTTAAAAAGGCTGAAATTCAGGGGATAAATATTCTGTCAAGCTCAAAAACAAGCTACGAGCTGGCTTGCGAGCTTGCAGAGCTTATATGACCTGCTGGTACGATTTCCATATTCACTCGGCACTTTCTCCATGCGGTGACAATGATATGACGCCAAATAACATAGTTAATATGGCGTATTTAAAGGGACTTGATGCAATCGCAATAACTGACCACAACTGCATCAAAAACGCACGTGCTGCAATGGCAGTAGGGGAGGCTATTGGCATAACTGTTATACCCGGTATGGAAATCGAATCTTCAGAAGAAATACATATAGTGACTTTGTTTCCTGATATAGACAGTGCGGAAGAGGCAGAGAAATATGTGTTTTCACATATGCCCGTTATACCAAACCGCCCTGAGATTTTTGGCGAGCAGATGATTATGGATGAGGATGACAATGTGGTGGGCAGAGAAGACAGAATGCTTATAACTGCTACCGATATGGATATTTTTAAGGTTTTTGATATGGTTAAGGAATGTGGCGGTGTGGCATATCCTGCTCATATCGACAGACATTCATACAGCGTTATTTCAAATCTTGGTTTTATTCCGCCTGAACTTAATACAGGAATTGTGGAGATTTCAAAGTCGGTTGATGACCTTGATTTGTATGTTAAAAACAAAGGTGTTCAGGGTTACAAAATTATGCGTAGTTCTGATGCCCATTATCTTGAAAATATAGCAGAACAAGAAGAATATATTGATGTTTTGGTGAATTCTGCCAAAAATATTACCGAATATTTAAAAGAAATCCAACAAAAAAAATAATTTTTTTGTAGATTTTTTAACAATTGTCTGTTATAATATATTTGTTATAATATAATTGTAATATTTTATGTAGGAGGAAAAGTAATGGCAAAAAGTAGTACAATACCGTTTGCAGGTACAAAAGAGCAAAGGGAAAAGCTTGATGAAATTATTGCACGCCATAAAGATATGGACGGCGGATTAATTCCGGTGCTTCATCAGGCACAGGAAGTTTACGGATACCTTCCGATTGAAGTTCAGCAGATTATAGCAGAAGGCTTGAACATTCCTATGGCTGAGGTATACGGCGTAGTAACTTTCTACACACAGTTTTCAACTAATCCTAAGGGAAAATATAAAGTTGCAGTTTGTCTTGGTACAGCTTGCTATGTAAAAGGTTCACAGGACCTTGTTGACAGAATTTCACAGCGTCTTGGAATCGGCGTTGGCGAATGTACTCCTGATGGTAAGTTCTCATTGGATGCAACACGTTGCATAGGTGCATGTGGTCTTGCTCCTGTTCTTACTGTTAATGACGATGTTTACGGAAGACTTGTAGTTGACGATATTGACGGAATACTTGACAAATATATGAACGACTGATTATGAAAGAGTTGTCACTGCATATTTTAGATATAGCACAAAACTCTATCACAGCAGGTGCAAAGCTTGTTACAATAGCAATTGACGAGAATACTGAAAAGGATTTGCTCACAATAACTATTGAGGATGATGGCAAAGGAATGAGTGAGGAATTCTTGCAAAAGGTTAGAGACCCTTTTACCACAACAAGGACAACTCGTCCTGTGGGTATGGGAATATCGCTTTTTGAAAGTGCTGCAAATGCGTGTGGCGGTCAGCTTGATATCAAGTCACAACTTGGCGTTGGTACAATTGTTACAGTAACATTTATCAGAAGTCATATTGACAGGGCACCAGTGGGAAATATGGCAGAAACTTTTGTCACTATTATAGGAACAAATCCTGATATTGATTACGTCTATACTCATACGTACAATGGCGAAAGCTTTACAATTGATACCCGTGAGATAAGGGCGGTTCTGGGGGAAGTTCCGCTTACTGTTCCCGATGTGACTATGTGGATTAAAGATAATATCAATGAGTCTTTGAATAATATTTTAGGAGGTCAAATGTAATGAAAAGCTTAGCTGAATTAGAAGCAATCAGAAATAAATCAATAAATGCAATGAATATGCGTAAAGACGGCGAGAACGGCACAAGAATAGTTGTTGGTATGGCTACTTGTGGTATCGCTGCAGGTGCAAGAGATGTTCTTGCTGCAATTTCAGAAGAACTTGCAAAGCGAAATGTTGCTCATGCATCAGTTTCACAGACGGGCTGCATAGGTATGTGCCAGTATGAGCCTATCGTTGAGGTTATGGTTCCCGGTCAGGAAAAAGTAACTTACGTTAAGGTTGACAGAGAAAAGGCAGCTAAAATAGTTAGTGAACACATTATTAACAATAAACCGGTAGTAGAATATACAATCGGCGCTGTGTTAAAGTAGGACAGGAGGAGTAGTAATGAATTTAGTCAGATCTCATATTCTCGTGTGCGGCGGTACCGGTTGTACTTCATCAGGCAGCGAGAAGCTAATAGCAGAATTTGAATCACAGCTTGCCCGTGTTGGTATGGCTGAAGAAGTTAAGGTTATAAAGACCGGTTGCTTTGGTCTTTGTGCTTTGGGTCCGATAGTTATTGTGTACCCCGAGGGTGCTTTCTATTCAAGAATTGAGCCTGAAAACGTAAAAACAATTGTAGAAGAACATATTGTTAAAGGTAGAATCGTTAAAGATCTTCTTTATGATGAGTCTGTTACTGCAGAAGATGAGGTTAAACCTCTTAACGATACTAATTTCTATAAGCATCAGATGCGTATTGCTCTTAAAAACTGCGGTGTTATCGACCCTGAAAACATCGACGAGTATATCGCACTCGATGGTTACAAGGCACTTGGTAAGGTGTTAACAGAAATGACACCCGAACAGGTTATTGACGAAATGAAAAAATCAGGTCTTCGTGGACGCGGAGGCGGTGGCTTCCCTACAGGTATAAAGTGGGATTTTGCTGCAAAACAGCCTAAAGGTCAGAAATATGTTGGATGTAATGCCGACGAGGGTGACCCGGGTGCATTTATGGATCGAAGCGTATTAGAGGGTGACCCCCATTCAGTAATCGAGGCTATGGCTATCGCAGGTTATGCAATTGGTGCTGACCAGGGTTATATCTATATCAGAGCTGAGTATCCTATCGCTGTTAACCGTTTGCAGATTGCTATCGACCAGGCTAAAGAATATGGCTTGCTTGGTGATGACATTTTTGGTACAGGCTTTAAGTTCAATCTTGAAATCAGACTTGGCGCAGGTGCGTTCGTTTGCGGTGAGGAAACTGCTCTTATGACTTCAATCGAAGGCAAGAGAGGTGAGCCTCGTCCACGTCCTCCGTTCCCTGCTGTTAAGGGTCTTTGGAACAAGCCTACTATTTTAAATAACGTTGAAACTTATGCAAATATTCCTCAGATTATTCTAAACGGTGCTGACTGGTTTACAACAATCGGTACAGAAAAGAGTAAGGGAACAAAGGTATTTGCTCTTGGTGGTAAGATTAAGAATACAGGTCTTGTTGAAGTTCCTATGGGTACAACACTTCGTACAATCGTTGAAGATATCGGTGGCGGTATCCCCAACGGCAAGAAGTTTAAGGCTGCTCAGACAGGTGGCCCTTCAGGCGGATGTATTCCTGCACACCTTATTGATACAGAAATCGACTACGATTCACTTATCAGCATTGGTTCAATGATGGGTTCAGGCGGACTTATCGTTATGGACGAGGATTCATGTATGGTTGATATCGCTAAGTTCTTCTTAGAGTTTACTGTTGATGAATCTTGTGGTAAGTGTGCTCCCTGCCGTATCGGTACAAGAAGAATGCTTGAAATTCTTAATAAGATTACTGACGGTAAGGCTACAATGGAAGACCTTGACAATTTGAAGCTTTTGGCTAAGAGCATCAAGGCTTCTGCACTTTGCGGTCTTGGACAAACTGCTCCTAACCCCGTACTTTCAACACTTATGTACTATGAAGACGAGTATATTGCACACATCGTTGACAAGAAATGTCCTGCAGGTGTATGTAAGAACCTTCTTCAGTACAAGATTATACCTGAAAAATGTATTGGATGTAGCTTATGTGCTAGAAACTGTCCTGCAGGCGCAATCAGCGGCGAAATCAAATCTCCGTTTGTTATTGACCAGGATAAGTGCGTTAAGTGCGGCGTTTGTATGACAAAGTGTAAAAAAGACGCAATCATTAAAGAATAATCGGAGGGAGTTGTAAATAATGGTTAATTTGAAAATTAATAATATAGCTGTAAGCGTTCCTGAGGGAACTACCATTTTAGAAGCGGCTCGTTCCGCTAACATTAATATCCCTACTCTTTGCTATTTGAAGGATATTAATGAAATAGGTGCCTGCCGTATGTGCCTATGCGAAATCAAGGGTGCAAGAGCATTGCAGGCTGCCTGCGTATATCCTGTTGCAGAGGGCTTGGAGGTTTATACAAACTCTCCTGCTGTTCGTGAAGCAAGAAAAGTAACATTAGAGCTAATTCTTTCAAACCATGAAAGAAAGTGCTTAACCTGTGTAAGAAACAGAAACTGTGAATTGCAGAAGCTTGCTGACGAATTGGGTGTTGAAGATATCCGTTTTGACGGTGAAAACCCATATTATGAGCTTGACAATATGTCACCATCAATCGTAAGAGATAACAATAAGTGCGTTCTTTGCCGTCGTTGCGTAAGCGTATGTAAGAACGTTCAGACTGTTGGTGCTATTGATGTTTTAGAGCGTGGATTTGACAGCCATGTTGGATGTACCTTTGAAATGTCACTTAACGATGTTTCATGCGTTAACTGCGGTCAGTGTATTGCAGTTTGCCCTGTTGGTGCATTGAAAGAAAAAGACGATATTGACAGAGTTTGGGATGCAATTGCTGACGGAACAAAGCACGTTGTTGTTCAGACTGCTCCTGCTGTTCGTGTTTCTCTAGGTGAAGAATTTGGTATGCCTATCGGCTCAAGAGTTACAGGTAAAATGGCATCTGCATTAAAGGCTCTTGGATTTGACCTTGTTTGTGACACAGATACAGCTGCTGACTTTACAATTATGGAAGAAGGCACAGAGCTGTTGCAGAGATTGCAGAATGGCGGTAAGCTACCTCTTATCACATCATGCAGCCCTGGTTGGGTTAAATTCTGCGAGCACAACTTCCCTGAAATGCTTGATAATTTGTCATCAGCTAAATCACCTCACGAAATGTTTGGTGCTTTGATTAAGTCATATTATGCTGAAAAAGCTAATATCGACCCGAAGGATATCGTTGTTGTATCAGTAATGCCCTGTACTGCTAAGAAGTATGAGGTTCAGAGAGACGAGCTTTCAAACAGCAGTCTTCAGGATGTTGATATTTCAATCACAACACGAGAGCTTGGTAAGATGATTAAACAGGCAGGTATTGACTTTGTTAACCTACCGGACGGTGAGTTTGACGCTCCGTTTGAGGCTTCAACAGGTGCTGCTGTAATCTTCGGTGCAACAGGCGGCGTTATGGAAGCAGCTCTAAGAACAGTTGCTGATATTTTAACAGGTGAAGACCTTGATAATATTGATTACACTGATGTAAGAGGTACTGCAGGTCTTAAGACTGCAGAGGTTGAGGTTGCCGGCAAGAAAATCAGACTTGCTGTTGCAAACGGCTTAGGTTGTGCAAGACATTTGATGGAACAAATTCGTGACGGTAAAGCAGAATACGAGTTCGTTGAAGTTATGGGATGCCCAGGCGGCTGCGTAACAGGTGGCGGACAGTCAATCGTTGATGCTAAAACAAGAATGGACATCGATGTTAAGGCAGTAAGAGCAAAGGCTATCTATGATGAAGATAAGTCAATGGCTATCAGAAAATCTCATAAAAACCCTGTTGTTACAAGAGTTTATGAAGAGTATCTTGGTGAGCCGTGCAGCCATAAGGCACACGAATTATTGCACACACATTATGTTGCAAGAGATAAGCACTATAATAAATAATAATATATGTTATAACAGCCCTGAAACGAAATTGTTTCAGGGCTGTTTGTGTGTATAATAACCAACTTGATTGATGGATTTTATTCATTTGCTTTGCATTATGACGAAACAGCAAAAAAACGCTATTAAACTTGACATTTCAAATATTATTTGGTATAATATTTGAGCAATATGTTAAATTGCCATTCTGTCGCATAATCAAGTTGTGTGGAACAGAATATTTTTTGGTAATAAATGTAATGGTCATTACAGCCAAAACGTTGAAAATTTAAGATGGGAGGTAATACTATGGATGGTTGTCCGGCACCAGACAGAAAAACGGAAATCATTATGATAACCTGGCAATATCTTTTAAAGCACGGTTTGGGACATTCTTCTATAGGTGAATTGTGCCGTGAAACCGGCGTTGCACAAAGCAGTCTTTATCATTATTTCGAAAACAAGGATGATATCTGGATAAGTGCGGGAAAGTATGGTCTTGCAAGGGTTGTTGATGCACTTTTCGATTTTACGTTTAATCACACAAGTGATATTCAGTTTTTTTTCGCTGAACTGTTAAACGAGGCAGAAAAGTATAAATACGATTTGCGTCTTGGAGTGCAGATAACAACAAGCCCGGTGTATGGTGTACTTATGCGTGAAAAGTCCAATGATTTTAAGCTGTTGTATGAACGTTATGCCGGCAAATTAATGGGATTGTTTAATTGTACATATGAGCATGCTGAAGTTTTTATTTATTCTATAATTGCGTATGTAATAGATTATGCAATATGGGATGACAGAGAAAAAACACAGATGCTCCTTGATAATTTGCACGAAAGAATAGCGACGATACTAGGAACAAAGTAAAAAAACAAATAGATTTATCTATTTTATATATATAATAAAAAACAAATAGGAGGAAAGTAAATGAAAGCAAAAAGAATTTTGGCAATGCTGCTGGTTTTTGCAATGGTTATTTCGATGACTGCGTTTGCTAACGAAACAGTCACAGAGGTGGCTAACGTCGAAGCTTTAAAAACTGCTTTGACAAATGGTGGCAGCATAAAGCTTGCTGCTGATGTAACTTTAAGTGAAACGATTGTTGTTCCGGAAGGAAAAACAGCTGTTCTTGATTTGAATGGTCATTCTATCAAAACTGACTATCAATCAGACAGTGATTCAAAGCATTGTTATGCTTTTAATAACTATGGTAACTTTACAATTAATGATAGCAGTGCTGAGAAAAC
>JAZNGX010000184.1:0-10625 GCA_045576675.1 Clostridia bacterium
GATTAAGTGTGATGTTCTTGCTGATTGTAGCATCAACATCAGCTACGTCAGAACATAGAACGATTTCGGCATTTGCATCAGCTGCATCTAAAGCTGCTTGTAATGCTTCAGTAGTTGCTACTTCAATTGTCGTTTCTGATGCAAACGCAGTAAAACTCATTACGCTTAACAGCATTGCAAAAACAAGCATTGAAGCTAAAAATTTCTTTACATTCATTTTTTTCTTCCTCCTTATGTGAATTTGCATAAAATTATACACCTAAATATTACCACTAATTCATTGATTTGTCAATGATTTCATCATATCGGCTGACATTCAAATTTTTCAGTAGCAGTTACTTCTATTTTATCTTCTGCCACATCACATTTTAAGTTATTGATTTCTATATTGCCTTCCGACCATTTTTTGATAATTGCGTTACCTTTGTAATTGTTTATGCTAACATTATCAAGCTTTATTTTGTTATAATTGCAAACGTGCATAAAATCAATTTCTTCAGCACCTTCACGTAATGATATATCAACATTTTTAAGTGTCACATCAATAGGTGTGTTTTCGGCACCGTAGGCAGTAAGTGGCATACTGATATCTGTTGCTTTAATGTTTTCAAAAGTAATTGAAGCAAGCGGCCTGTTCTGCTGCCACCATTCATTGCCTGAGTAATTGTAATGCAAGAATCTGTCAGCATAATCAACTATGCAGTCTTTTATAATAATGTTTCCCGGTTGAATCGGAATGCTCAGTGAATAATCAGAGTAATATGTAAATACGCTTAGCATATTGTTGCGGTGTCCTTCAACAGATGGAGCGATTCCGTTTTTCTTTTCTTCAAGTGAAAGGCTGCCACGGAACAGATACTTGCAGGGGCCGTAAATATGACACTTTTCAACAAGAACATTTGTGCCGCCAAAACGCATAGCACTGCACGCTGAGTTAAGCTCGCAGCCTGTTACGGTTACGTTTATGTTAGGAAAGCCTGCAACGCAGTCATCACCTGTGTAGAATTTACAGTCTTTAATTCTTATGTTGCAGCAGTCTGACATATGAATACCGTCGTGCCCTGCAAGAACGGTAACGTTTTCCATAAGTATGTTTTGTGTGTGGAATACGCAGTGTGCCCAGTTTGCACTGTCTTTTGCAGTGTAGCCGTTAAACACAACATTTTTGCAGTAGTGCAATGAAATAAGATGCGGGCCTCTGTAATCCTCTTCGCCGAGAGCGTCAAAGCAGTCACTTCCGTCAATTACACCTTCACCGGTGATTGCTATGTTTTCAGCATTGATTGCTCTTATCAGTCCGTTGTTCCAACGGCTGCCTGCAGTGCGATAGAATTCGTAGCCCTTGTCCTTGTCTTCACCTATTTCAGCTCTTGTCCACGGAGCATCAGTAACCAATGCGGCATCAAGAGGCTCAACCTTGTCATTTTTATAACCAAAGTAATCCTCGGGATTTCGGCTTCCCTTTAAAACTGCATCTTTATGCAGATGTAGATTGATGTTTGAACGGATGCGGATTCCGCCTGTTAAAAACACACCTCCGGGGATTTCAACAACGCCGCCGCCAAGTGAAAAGCAATGGTCAATTGCCGCCTGAATTTTTTCTGTTTGTAATTCAGCACTATTTGCTACAGCACCAAAATCAAGTATATTAACAATGTTTTTCATATTATCCCTCCTATTTATCCAAAGTATAGCATACCACATTTTTAAATGCAACTGTTTTACATAAAATCAAAAATATTAGCAATTTTTATTAAATACGTTGCAATTGTGAAGATATTGTGATAAAATACAAAATGTATATTTATGCATTGGAAGGGGTCTTTATTGTGTTTAAAAAAATTGTCAGTCTTGTGATGGTGCTATGCCTTGTGGCAGGTATGCTTGGCGTTGTGCCTGTTTTCGCAAGTGACTTAAGCGGTGAATGCGGAGACAACGTAACGTGGGAGCTTTCTGCTGACCTTACAACCCTTACCGTTAAGGGAAGCGGTGCTATCAGAGATTATTCGTACGACGATTATGCAGGCTGGTATAATTCTGCTATGTATTCTGTTACTACACTTGTAATTGAAGAAGGTATTACACGCATTGGTAATTATGCCTTTTATAGTTTGCGTTATTTAAAATCAATTACAATTCCTGACAGTGTTAAAGAAATTGGCGAATGTGCATTTTCTGACTGCTGGGCAGTAGAAGATATTTATTTGGGCAGTGGGGTTGAATCAATAGGCTATCAGGCGTTTGCAGCGTGCCAGACCTTAACTGAGCTTGTTATCCCCGATAACGTTAAAACAATTTATTCAATGGCGTTCGGATGCATCAAGCTTAAAAGCATACATATAGGCAGTGGTGTTGAAAGTATCGCAGTAAGAGCTTTTGAAACATCTGGTGAATTGGAAGAAATAACCGTATCAGAGGATAATGAAAGCTACTTAGTGGAAGACGGCGTTCTTTACGATATAAATAAGACAACCTTGTTAAAATATGTACCAAACAATAACAGCAGTGAATTTACTGTTCCGTCAACAGTAAGTGATATTCACGCTTATGCATTTGCTGAAAGCAAGTATCTTACAAAGGTTACTGTTCCTGATACCGTTACTGAAGTAGGTATGGGGGCGTTTTTAAAATGCTCAGCTTTGACATCGGTTGTTTATAATGCGGATGTTGATAGTTTAGCAGGCAGTCTTTTCTATAAATGCAGCAGCCTTGAAAGTGTGTTCATCCCAAAAGGAATTACAACTATAGACGGATATGCATTTTATAACTGCGATTCGTTAACTGATGTGTATTTTGGCGGAACTGAGAGTGAATGGGCTGATGTTGGTGTTAAAACAGCTAACTCTTCGTTGGCAAGTGCTTTAATTCACTATGAGTGTTCAGTAACTGATGATATGACAAGCTACACGCCTGATGAGTATTTCGTTTTCAAGGACGGCGTAATTACTGATTATACAGGTTCTTTTGATAAGGTTGTTGTGCCAAAAGCGATTGGTGGCGTAACTGTTACAACAATTGGTGAAAATGCCTTTGACTGTGCAAATGCAACAAAAATTGTGTTGCCTGATACTATTGAAACAATTAAGATTAAGGCATTTATGAGCAGCGATATAACGAGTATGGTTATTCCAGAAAGTGTTAAAACTATAGAACACAGTGCTTTCCAATATTGCTACTATTTAAAGAGCATAGACTTTTTGACAGAACAGCTTGAAGAAATCAAAGACAGCACATTCTACTACTGTACAACACTTGAAGAAATAACACTTCCCGACAGTGTTAAAACAGTTGGCGATAATGCGTTTATGTATTGCGATGCACTAAAGACCGTTACTCTTGGCAAAAATCTGGAAAGCATTACAGGGCAAGCATTCCAGAGTACAAGGTCTTTGGAAAACATATATCTTGCAGACGAAAATAAGCATTTTATGGTGGTAAACAATGCTTTATGCCAGAAAGACCCTGTAACAGAGGTTAATTATAAAATAGTGGCATATCCTTGTGCAAATATCAATGAGGAGTTTGAGATTCCTGATGAAATTGAAACAATAGGTAAATACGCATTCGAGCAGTGTGGAAATCTTAAGCATATTGCCATCCCCGGAGGCGTAAAGGTAATTGAGAACAATGCGTTTTACGGTTGCACAGGTATAACTGAGCTTATTTTACCAGACGATTTAACAACAGTTGGCAACAACGCCTTCAGCTCCTGCACACAAATCACATCAGTTGAAATTGATTGTGAAAATATCGGAACTTCACTGTTCTCGGGTTGTCGTCAGCTTAAGTCGGCAACAGTAAAAAGTGCAGAAGCTGTTAAAGATGGTATGTTTGCATATTGCGACAGTCTTACTGCAGTGTATATTTCAAAATCAGTAAAATCAGTGGAAAATAACGCTTTCAGAGATTGTAAGTCACTTACTGATATATATTATGAAGGTACTGCTGATGAATGGAAAAGCGTAACAGTAAGCAGCACAAATAATTCAACCTTCCAAAGTGCAACAGTGCATTATGAAAGCACACCTGACGATATTGTAGTTGCAACACCTGAAGAATATTTCAGCTTCTCAGGCGGAACAATTACAGGCTATCAAGGCACTGCAACAGATGTTGTAATCCCTGCAACAATCGGCGGAATTAAGGTTACGGCAATCGGTTCGTATGCTTTTGCACGAAACAACAATATTACAAGAGTTGTTGTGCCAAACGGTGTAACAAGCATAGGAAGCTATGCATTCCGCAACTGTTCTTCACTTAAGACTGTAAAGCTACCTGAAACTGTTACAACTATCGGCTCATATGCATTTTACTGGTGTGAATCACTGGAAAGCATAAATATTCCCGATGCAGTAACAGCAATAAATGACTATACCTTCTATTATTGCTATAATTTGAAGAATTTTAAATTCCCTGCAAGCTTAACATATATCGGAATAAGAGCATTTTACAACGCAAATTTAGAAACGCTTGTTCTGCCCGATAAACTGGAAACAATCAATGATGAAGCATTTTCAAACTGTGAATTTACATATGTTATAATTCCTGACAGTGTTAAAACCATAGGCTACAGAGCTTTTTACTGGTCAACGCAATTTGAACAGATAGTTATAGGCTCAGGTCTTGAAAGCATCGGTAATGAGGCATTTTATAATTGCTGGAGTATTAGAAATGTATATTATAATGGTACAACTGTTGACTGGACGGAAATAACAAGAGGTTATTCAAATGAAGACTTATTTAATGCAGATATTATATATAACTATAATAAGGTCACAGGTATCTCAATTGCAAAAGAGAATAACGAAATGTGGGTTGGCGACAGACTTGAAATAGAAGTAACCTTCCAGCCGGAAAACGCTGATTTTACCGACTGCGTATGGTCATCGTCAAATGAAAACGTTGCAATAGTAAATGAAAACGGAATTGTTACTGCAGTTTCACAGGGTGAAGCAATAATCACTGCAACATCAAAGGATGGCGGATATTCTGCAAGCTGCAAGGTAACTACAAAAAATGTTGCTGTAACAGGCTTTGATATAATAGATGACAGCATTGAACTTGTGGTTGATGAGGATAAACCGATTGAAGTTGCGTTTGAACCTTCAAATGCAACCATAAGAGATATAGAGTGGACAACCTCTGACCCTAACGTTGTTATTCCTATTATGCCTGATATGCTTCACGGTGTATCAAAGGGTACTGCAACTATTACCGGTACAACTGCAGACGGAAGATTTACAGATTCAATAACTGTTACTGTAACAGACAGCTACGGTGATGGAACGCTTGAAAACGGAATAACGTGGAAGGTTAATTATGACGGTACTTTGGTTATTTCAGGTAACGGTGATATGCCTGATTATAAAATCAATGAGCAGTCACAAAATGGTGCGACAGGTAATTTTGATAAGGAAGATGCCGACATCGGAAATCCTGCACCATGGTATGAGCTGGCAGAAAATATAACCGGAATATATGTTGAAGATGGCATAACAAGTATCGGTGATTATGCATTCTATAATCTGTATCGTATACTTATGGTGCAGCTGCCTGATACATTAAAGGAAATTGGTAGAAACGCATTTTCTAATATCTGGCAACAGTATGAAATGGATATTCCCGACAGTGTTGAAACAATAGGTGCTTATGCATTTGCACATAACAACGCATTCTTTATTACGGGCTTGCCAACAGGGCTTAAAACAATCGGTGATTACGCATTCTATTATCATAATTTAAGCAATGTTATGCTGCCGCTTGTTCCTGAAGGTGTAACAAGCATAGGCAAATGTGCGTTTTATGGTACAAACGTTGCACATATCAATATTCCCGATAGTGTTACAACAATAGGCTCAGGTGCCTTTGCAGGAAATGACGGACTTTGTATAATTGAAATAAGCAGCGACAATGAAAATTTTGTTGTTGAAAACAATACATTGTATAATGCAGACCGCACAACTTTGATGCTTTGTGCTGACAGAGCAAGCGTACAATTTGATGTACCGTCTTCTGTAACAAAGATAGATGATTATGCTTTCAGCAGAGTAATGAATTTGTCAAACATCAATATTTCAAATTCGGTAAAAACAATTGGCGAAGGTGCATTCCAACAGTGTAATGTATCATACATTAATTTGCCTGAGGGACTTACAAGCATCGGCAAATCAGCATTTTCAAGCTGTGGTCAGCTTAGCGGCGTAAGAATACCCGCAAGCATAAAAGTAATTCCTGACAATGCATTTTCAGGCTGTAATATGCTAAACTGGATTGAGCTGCATGATGACATAACAAAGATTGGTAATTATGCGTTTTCAAGCTGTAACCAGTTAATGAATATTAAAATGCCGTCTTCACTTGAAGTATTAGGCAACGGTGCCTTTGGCTATTGTGGTCAGCTTTCGCAAATAACACTTAATGACGGATTAAAAACAATAGGCAACTATGCATTTGACGGTTGTATGTATAACTATATTGAAATCCCTGCAAGCGTTATTGCAATTGGTGAAGGTGCATTCAGGTCAAGTAACCTTATGGATATTTATGTTAACAGCGGAAATCAAAGCTTCACAGTTATTGACGGTGCTTTGTACACAATGGATAAAAAGCTGTTAAAGCAGTATCCAAAGGCAAGAACGGCTGATACTGTTGTGGTTGCTGCAGGAACTGAAAAAATTGAAAACAGTGCATTCAATCAGACACAGGTTAACAGAGTGATTTTGCCTGATACTGTTACTGAAATCGGAAATATGGCATTTGAAAGTTCGACACTCAAGTATATTAATCTGCCCGATTCAATAACCAAAATCGGTTACAATGCATTTGGCTCAACACAGCTTACCGAGGTTGGATTGCCAAATAATCTTGAAGTAATACCAAACGGATTGTTCTATAACTGTCAATCCTTATTGGGAGTAACTGTAGGCACTGGCACAAAAATTATTGAAAGCTCAGCATTTTCAAACACATCACTTTCACAGCTGTTTGTCAATGGCTTGCTTACAAAGATTGCTCATTACGCATTTGAAGGCAGCAACAATTTAAATGCTGTGTTGTTTGCAGGAACAGAAGCACAGTGGAACAGTATTTTTATTGACACTATGAACACTCCTGTTGATAATGCGATTATAGAATGCAATGCAGAACTTATAAGTGGTGTGGATATTGATGAAAAAGAAATAAAAATGAGCATTGGCGAAACTAAAAAGCTTTCTACTGTAATCAGTGATGATGGCGAGGGAATGCTGGTTCCGTGGTGGAGTATCGTCGGTGATTCAGTTGCAGTTGATGCAAACGGCAACATTGCAGCAAACAGAGCAGGTATGTCGGTTGTTATGGCAAACGTGCCTGGCGGATACAGTGACGTATGCTTTGTGTATGTTGAAGAAGGTGGAAAGTGTGGCGAAAATGTTAACTGGAGCTTTGACGGAAACGAAACACTTATCATAAGCGGAACAGGCGATATGTATGATTATGATATGCTTGGAACAGATAATGGCGACGGCACAATGACGTTCAAAGAAGCTCCGTGGATGCAATACGGACCGGAAATTAAAGCAGTAAATATAGAAAACGGCGTTACAAGTATCGGAGATTATGCGTTCTGGTGTATGCCTGAATTGACAAAGGTTACGATTGCTGATACTGTTGCAACAATCGGCAATTTTGCATTTGAAACAACAAGAATTTCAAACATTAACATTCCTGCAGGCGTAACAACAATAAAAGCTGATGCATTCAGTATGTGTCACGACCTTGAAAACATAACTGTTGACAGCAAAAACACAAGCTTTACAGCAGTTGATGGAATTCTTTATGATAAGGAATTAAGAAAGCTTATAAAGGTACCGGGCAATAAGAATATAGAATTGTTTGAAATTCCTGCAACTGTTACAGAAATTGCTTCGTATGCTGCAGAATATCTTAGAATAAAAGCATTGATTATCCCAGAGGGTGTAAAAACAATTGGCGAAGGTGCGTTTGCTAAAAACGATACACTTATGAATGTTATGTTGCCAAAGAGTCTTGAATCTATCGGTGACGATGCGTTCTATATGGCTCCAATAAGAGTTGTAGTGTATGGTGGCAGTGAACAGCAGTTTAACGAGCTTGTTCCTGAATCTTATGATGCAGCAACATCAAGCACAAATCCGTTGCGTATGGCAATTCATAAAAAATATAATTCAAATGATAAGGTTCATACACTGATGTTTGATTGCTACGATATAGCAACCGGCGGTATGGAAGTGTTTGCAGAGGTTGCAGCATTCAGACCATTCACAGCCGTTGCGGCAATATATGACAGCGAAGATGTACTTATATCAACAAAAGTGCTTAACGTTAAAGCATTAAGTGATTTTGCAGAATTTGATTTTGATGGAATAAGCTTTGGTAACGGAATAAAAGTACGTATGTTGATGCTGGACAGCATAAATACAATGCAGCCTGTTGGCGTTATGTCTGAAAAAACATCAACCATTGACAAATAATTATTGTGGTGGTAATATATAGGTAAATAAAATTGGAGGGAATACTATGAAAGTAAAAAAGATTTTATCAGTAATCATATGTTTGGCTATTTTACTGAGTATAAGCTGTTTGACAGCATTTGCTGATGATGTACTTACTGCAACTCCGGCAACAGAATTGCCCGAAGCAGTTGATGGCGTTATTACACTGACATCAGATGTGATTATTAATGACACTTTTAACGTTACGGAAAATCTTACAATCGAAGGAAACGATTATACTCTGACTTATACCGGTACAGGCAGAGCTATTGATGTAAGGAAAGAGACAAACGGAGCAAACCTTACGCTTAACAATCTTACAGTTGATTGTACAGCAAACTATTGCCAGCGTGGTGTTAACTACAATACAAGCGGAACACTCGTGCTCAATGATGTAACAGTCAAGGGTACAAATGTTACATATGCAGTTAATCTTCCGGCTGACTCTGACAATTGTACTGTTACCATTACAAACAGCGATATATCCGGTAACATTGCACTTAATGTATGGGGCGAAAACGCAACAATCAATGTAGCTGATACCGATTTAACCTCAATTGATAATGTAGCTGCTGAGAATTATTCGGCTGTTAAGCTGAATAATGATGGCACCACTGTTGCGGAAGGCACTGTGATTACTATCACAGGCGGTTCAATTACTGCGTTGGATGAGAAAGGCGAGCCATCTGTTGCAACAAGCAACGCAACTTTAACCGGTTCTATTAATGTGAGCGATACTACCGTTGTAACGGGCAGCAACGTTGAAGTTGTGGCAATCGTAGCGTATAACGGTTACTCTGAATTCTACTCCTACTCAGTTTTGCAGAACGCTATCGACAAAGCTACAGACGACGCTAACGCTACTGTTAAGCTTCTCAAAGATATAGAGGTTTCAGATATGCTTACGGTAACCGGTGAGATTGTTCTCGACTTGAACGGCAAAACTATCAGTCAGACAAAGGCACAGACTGCAGGTTATCAGATGATTCTCAATGATGGTAAGCTTACTATCAATGACTCTGTTGGCGGCGGTAAAATAAGCTATACTGACAGCGGTAATGGCGGAGAGTATATTTCTGATACTATTTACAACCGCGGCACATTGGTTATCAATGGCGGTACTATTGAAAACATCAGCTCTGCAACAGTTGCTACTAACGGATATCCTCATGCGGTAGATACTTATTCAGGTATTCGTGATACTTCCGTTACCATAAACGGCGGAACAATTTACTGTGCTGAATATTCAGCAATAAGAATGTTCTGCGTAAGTGCAACAAATAAAGCAGATCTTGTAATCAACGGCGGAACTATAAAGGGTGCTGTTGATATGCAGAATGGCACTAAAAATGCCGCTTTGGGTTCTCTTACTGTAAACGGCGGTACATTTGAAACAACAAAGAATGCAAACAACATTCGCTTTGCAAACTGGAACGGTGGTGCAACAGAGTATGGCATTACCGCACAAATCAATGATGGTACATTCAATGGTGGTATAACCACAGCATATGTACCTGCCACAGCAAATTGGGATTCTAAGATTATCACAGGCGGTACATTCTCTTTTGATGTAGCGGATTATGTGGCTGACGGCTTTAAAATGAAATATAACGGTGACGGCACATATGTAGTTGTAGATCCAATCTGGACAACAGAATATGCAGTAAGCGGAAACACAATCAGATTTATTTTTGATGCGAATATTGATGGCGAAGTTATTTCAGGAATCAAGTTTGTTAAGGTAACAGGAACAGAAGCTGAATATGAAGCTGCTGCAGGTCTTGGCGGCGAAACAACAAACAGCAAAACCTTCTATGGTGATGTTACAGATGTTCCTGAGGATGCTACATTCTATGCAGTAGCGTTTGTTAAATCAGGAGATAAGACATATTGGTCAGCTCCTGTTATGGGAAAATTGGCACAATAATGGAGGAAATGAAAATGAAAAAATATATTAAGCCTGAAATTGAAATAAAAAATATCACAGCAGATGATATTATAATGACAAGTGTGTTGCCAACAACAATAAATGGTAATGATGCTGATGATTACGGCTCAAAAGCATATACAGATTTGTTCGCAGAATAATAGTTGTTAAAAGTTTAAGCTCTCTAT
>JAZNGX010000185.1:0-18014 GCA_045576675.1 Clostridia bacterium
CAGCAAAAGCAAGCATAAAACCGCTGAAAACTAAAAGTTTCAGCGGTTTTTGATGCTAATTGTTTTTTGTATATTACTATTACTTGGGTAGTGTACAGAATATGTCACACCATACAAATATAAAAATATTAAAAATGCTTGCGGTTAACCGACTTTTTCGACAGTCTGAGGCTGTGTCATTTGACACAGCCTCTTAATATTAAAGTTCTGTTCCTGTTTCAGCTTTAATAATAGCTTTTGCAATATCAGTTGTATCATTGATTTGCGAAAGAATCATTTGCTGATACTTGTTTACACCCTTTGCATCACGTGAACGTGAAAAGCTTTCCATTTTAACACCAAGTGTATTAAGATTAAACTTTGCAGTTGCAGGGTAATGCAACGCTTCTGTAAATGCACTCATTGAAATAAGTGCCTGAACCTTGTCGGCAGTTTCAGGATATTTTGCATAGTTTTCATATAACCATACATAAAGCTCAGGGTGGAAGTTTGCCATAATGCCTGAATATCCGTCACAACCCTCGCGGAAGGTATACAAAAGAGTTTGCGAATTTGCATTGTAAAGCTTTATTCCTGAGCCGTCAAGCTGCTCGATTCTTGCTTTTAAGGTTTCGGGGCAGCAGCAGGTGTCTTTTATAAAACGGAATCTCTTGCTTTGCTTGCACCATTCAAGTATTTCGGCAGAAAGCAGGCGTTTGTATGGATACGGGCATTCGTATATACCGAGAGGCATATCCTCGGGCAAAAGCTTTAAAAGCTTTTCTGCATTGTTAATCCAAACCTTGTCACCATCATTATGTAAATCAAGTCTGTTGCTAACAAAAACCGCAGCATCTGCACCTGTTTCATAAATTGCAGTAAGCTCTTCAGCCTGTGCCTCGATGCCGTTTGAAATATGACCCGACACAACAACGTCCATTTTGCGACTGTTCTTTTTTGCGGCAGTAACAGTTGCTTTTGCAAGCTCAACACGTTCTTTTAATGATAAAAAGAACATTTCACTTGACTGGCATACGCCAAAAATTCCGTGACAACCTTTTTCTGCGTAGAATTCAACAAGCTTGTCAACTGCTTCAAAATCAATTGTGTTTTCCTTTGTGTAAGGGGTAACCATTGTTGGATATACTCCGCTTACTATATCTTTTAAATTACTCATATTAATTCCCATAGCCTTTCTGCCCACAAATAGTAATTAAAAATATACACGCTTCTTATCGTGGGCAGATAAGGCGTTTGATGGGAATTATGCACATCGCCGTTTCGTGCCGTTAAGGCACTAAAATTTCGGCGGTGCAATAAATTCCGCCGGAGGCTTAACGTGATTTTTCACTTTAAGACCTCCTAACTATAATACGATTATAACATCCTGATTAAACCTCATACAATAGTAAAGTTTTGACATTATAAAAGTTGCTTGAAATATTTGCAAAAAAACAAGTATTGAGTTGCAAAAACACTTCGTTTTTTTCAAGTTTGTAAAAAATGTTATTTAATAACAAAAAAATGCTATTGCATATTTAAAACCATTGATTTATACTCAAATTATGTAACGTCGTGATTGAAAGGATTGATTTTAATGAAAAACACTTTATTTAAGACAGTTGTTTGTATTTTGACTGTTTTTGCAATGATTATGCCAAACTTTGTTTCCGCAGGAATTATACCTCTCGCACTACCTATTAATGTTCATGCAGATGCAACTGCAGAACCTGTTAAGGTGCCATCTCCCGAAACAACTGACAGACGAATTTTATGGTTTCAGGATTTTGAAGATGGCAGAACTGCAAATTGGGATGTTAGCTCAGGTTCACCTGAGCTTGTTAAAATCAACAACACCACAGTATATCCAATACAATTATACGATTATGTAAATTTTAAAAATGTGCGTAAACTGGTAAACTTTAGAATGGAATTTAATATGAAATTCTCCATTCCCGAAGAAAAAAGAGGTAAATCGTGGCCGGCATTGTACATAAAATCCTTACGCCCTGAGGCAAGATATGAGATATTCTTTGAAAGCGGCGAGGGAATTGAAGGTGCAACACTTCGAAGAAACGGTGTAGAGGTTTTAACGGTAAACTTTCCTTTTTACGATTACAACGAACAATGGATTTATATGCGTTTTGACATAAACAATGGTGCAATAGAGCTTTATATAAACGACGAAACCAAACCAATACTTTCATATAATGACCAAAATCCGATACTGCCAGGTCCTCTTGGCTTTGCACGCGGAAGAACAGATTATTTTTATATTGATAATCTGCTTGTAACCGCACGCAAACTGGCTGACGGTGAAGAAGACGATGCATTTACAGGAATAGAAGTGATACCAGATAAAACTGCATCAGAATATGGTGTAACATATATTGATACCGATTTTTCAGAAGGTCTTGACAGTTCTTTCACAGACGTACATCAAAACACTGACATAATAGAAAAAGATAATGAAAAGGTTGCACGTATAATTGGTGATTTACATATAGGTAACAGCAGTTGGAAAGATTACTGTGTTGATATGGATATTGCTCTTAACAGAACTGAACCGTTATCCAGCACGGAACCGTTTTTCAAATTTCGTTACACAGATGAAAACAATTACTATATGTTTCGAACAAACGAGATAGGCAGCGTTATACAAATTTATAAAGTTGTTAATGGTGCAAGCGAATGGGTAGGTCAAAAAATATACTACATAGGTGATGGCAGAAAGCTTCAACTGCGGTTGGAAGTAAGCGGAACTACCATGCGTCTCTATTCACGCAGCAAAAGCTATCCAAACTTTGAATATCCCATCCTTGTACTAAATGATGAATCACTTTCAAACGGTGGTATTGCCTTTTCAAACGCACAATATTTAACAAGCATAGATGTATCAAAGCTTACCGTTCGTGAAATCACAAAGCTTGGTAATATCGGACCACGACCCGACCCAGAGCCACTTATAACGCCTGCTCAAAACCCTTATGAGTTATGGACAGATATAGATGGTCATTGGGCAAATCAATCCCTTAAGCTTTTAGCAAACACAGGTGTATTAACAGGGTATCCCGACAACACGTTCAGACCTGACGAATATCTTTCTGTAAAAGAAGCATTAAAGCTTTTATGCAGTACAGTAAATATCACAGTGGAACGTGATGAAACCGACTGGGCATCCCCATACATTGCAGTTGCATTGGAAAAAGGTTGGATTACAGAAGGCGAATTTAATAGCTACGACAAAAACATAACTCGTGGCGAGCTTGAAAAAATTGTAAAAGCCGCAATGAATGACCAAACAATCATAGTTTTGCAGGGTGACAATAGCGGCAATATAAATGCAGACGCAAGCTGTACACGTGCAGAAGCGGCAGAAATGCTTGCAAGACTTTACAGCATAGTATTTGTACCTGCTGACAACACAGAATTTGTAACCTTTGAGGAATATCCTCTTGCATTTGCAAATCCATATAAAGGCTTTAAAAACGAACCTGGTGAGCCTTATGTAACATTAAAATCACACAAAATCTTATGGAATGAAATAGAAAACAGTGCCGAAGACGGCATAGAAAAAATTAAAGAATATGCAAAGACAGCTTTTGAAGGCTATGCAGAAAACAATGCAAAAGCAAATATTTTCATTGTGTTGCACTTCCCGCCGACATATTACTGGCCAGCCGATATGACAGCCGGAGATTACACAAGCGACCAGTTCAAAGCACGACTTGAAAATATGATTAAAAAGCTTGCAGAGGTTTTTGACAATGACCCACGTATTGGATTTATACAAATGGGATTTATTGGTCAGTGGGGTGAAATGCAGTCACCACCTCCCACAAACGACGTTGCAGCATTAATGTCTGAATGCTTTAACAAATACTTTAAGAATAAAATCGTAATTACAAACATCGTTCCTCATATGACCTTTTTCAGGGAATATGATTTTGGAACACACTGGGATTCATTCGGCCATTGGGACAATCTTACATTGCTTGATATTTTCGAAGAGGACGAATACTACGAAACTCTATGGCAACGTGTACCTATTTACGGCGAGGTTGCCTTTGACTGGGGCGAACAGCTTGGCGAAACGCCAAACGATGCAGTTATAAATCATAAGGACAGATTTATAGAATTAATACGCTACACGCATTGTTCAAATTTAAGCTGGATTGCAAAATATGACAAAAATGACCCGGAAACGACCAAAAATGCTGTTGACATACAAAAAGCAATGGGTTATAGATTTGTACTTCAAAACGCAAGGTACACTTCACACGTAAATGCAGGCGGTAAGCTTGACGTAAGCTTTACAGTTGCAAACACAGGCAGTGCACCCATATATTATAACGAACCTGTTGAGTTGTCACTGTTAGACCCCGAAACAAAAGAGGTTGTATGGAAAACCACATTTAACAGCACAGACATAAGAACATGGCAGCCTGATGGTAATTACAGCTGCACTCCTGTTTACACAGTAAGCGAAAGCTTTGTATTACCCGAAAATCTTGCCGACGGACAATACACCGTTGCTCTGTCAATCCTTGATTCACTTGGCGGCAACGTACCAGCAATAAGATTTGCAAACACCAACTATTATGAAGGCGGACGACATCCGATAGGCAATATTTCTGTGGGCACTACTACTAAAGCAGATATGCTTGACAGCACACAGTTTGCAGATTTGTTTACCGACAGACTACACTACATATATGAAGAATAGGAGAACGCAAAATGACAAAGCTTAATTTTGAAATGTACACAATGCCTTCGGCAAACCTTGGTGACGAAAACTGCCAGCCTGATTTTAAAAACATTGAATATATCCATGCAGGATATACCTGCACGGAAAAAGTAACTGCTGAGGAAATGACACATATCGGCAAAGGTATGATTAACACAATTCTCCCGTATACAATACTTGATAATTACGACAGAAGCCGTCAGTTAAAACAATTTCCTGCCGCGATTCTTGAAAACGATTATCTGCGTGCAGTATTTCTTCCATCGCTAGGTGGAAGATTATGGTCATTATATGACAAAAAGGGAAACAAGGAATTACTTTATGTAAATTCAGTATTCCAGCCTGCAAATCTTGCTATAAGAAATGCTTGGTTTTCAGGTGGTGTTGAATGGAATGTGGGAATTAAAGGCCACAATCCGTTAACCTGTGACCCTCTTTTTGCCGAATATGCCGAGTCAGAAAAAGGCGAGCCTGTTTTACGTATGTATGAATATGAAAGAATTCGTGACATTGTATATTCAATTGAAGCATATATGCCTGATGACCAGCCTGTTTTGTACATTCGTGATACCATAGAAAACACATCGGATAAAGAAAAATTCACATACTGGTGGAGCAATATAGCAGTTCCTGAAACAGATGACACACGTGTTATTGTTCCTGCAGATGATGCATTTATATGCTTCTATAATGAGGGCAGCTATGTTCTTGATAAAGTGACAGTTCCCCAAAAAGATGATATTGATTACAGCTATCCCGTCAACTCCAAGCGTTCGCAAGACTTTTTCTACAAAATACCAAAAAATCGTGCCAAATGGATAGCTTCTTTAGAAAAGGACGGCAAAGGTCTTATCCACTTCTCGCAAAATAAGCTTATTGGCAGAAAAATGTTTTTGTGGGGACAGGGGTCAGGCGGCCGTCACTGGGGGGAATTTCTTTCAAACCCAAAAGAATCATACATTGAAATTCAAGCAGGTCTTGCACATACACAGCTTGAACATATACCGTTGCCCGCAGGGGAAACATGGCAATGGATTGAAGCTTACTGTCCAAGTACCTGTAACGAACAACAGGTAAGTGCAAAATGGGAAGATTCACAAGCTTATATTGAAAACGATATAAGCAAATATGTTAATTTGGAGGATATTGATAATTGTCTAGACAATATATTCCCCAAAAAGCTAAAAAACCGTAAAATAACACAATATGGTTCAGGATGGGGATATGTAGAACAGCAAAAACGCAAATTATTCAATCAACCAAAGCTATCTGAAATATATGATTTTCCTGTAACAACTGTTACAAAAAAAGAAACTCAATGGCTTGAACTTATCAGAAACGGCAGACTTACTTGTAACGACTGCACAAAGCCACCAATAAGCTACCTTGTATCACCTGAACTTATTCCATTATTGGAAAAAGCAGCTGATAACTGGTATGCATACCTTCAGCTTGGTGTTATGTATTACGCAAACGAACGTTTTGATGACGCTAAAAAAGCATTGGAAAAATCTAATGAACTAAAAGAAACTCCATGGGCACTTCGCAACCTTGCGATGATAGCAAAAAATGATGACAAGGATTTAGAAGCAGCGACAAAGCTTATATTAAGAGCAATCAGTCTCAACAACACAGAACGAGGTCTTGTTGTAAACTGCGCACAGGTTCTTGCTGCTGCGGATGAATTTGAAAAATGGCTAGAAATATACGACACACTAAACGACACATTAAAGGCAGATGGCAGACTTATGTTCTACCGTGCAATGGCTTATCTGCGTACCGGTAATGCAAAAAAGGCTGCAGAAATTGTGACACCTGATTTTGTGCTTTGCGACATTAAAGAAGGTGAAATATCAATTTCACACCTATGGTATGAGATTTACGAAGCTCTGACAGGAGAAAAAAAGCATCCTCTTCCATTCTCTCTTGATTTCAGGATGCACGAATAGGAGACAGATATATGAGAAAAAATATTTCACTTGATCATTTAATTGATGACAAAACTGTTTTAAATAATCCACACAAGGGATGGTACTGGCATTATTACGACAATGGCTTTAAACGTCCAATATACAGGGATAAAACAAGTGAGAATGAAACTTATGCCAACTTTCCCGGTCTTAATCATTTGTATCTTCGCATAGACTGGGCAGACGTTCAGCCTGAGCCTGATGTTTTTGACTGGAATGAGATTGACACTGTTATCGACAAATGGAGCAAGCTTGGATATCACTTTACATTCAGAGTTTGCTGCAACGAAACATGGCCAATACAATGCTTTGCTGCTCCAAAATGGCTTTACGATATGGGGTGCAATGGTGGATTTTATCAACGTGGTGAAAATGGTGCCGAAAAGGTTGCTGACTGCGAAGGCTGTTGGGAGCCTGATTATTCAGACCCGATGTTTTTAAAATACCTAGATTTATTTTTAAAAGGCTTTGCTGAAAAATTTGATGGCAATCCGCTTATAGAATACATAGATGTTGGCAGCTATGGATGTTGGGGAGAAGGACACACCTATTACGGCAGCAAAAAATGCTTTGGTCTTAAAACCTTAAAAACTCATGCAGCACTCCACGCAAAGCATTTTAAAAACACTAAAATTATAGTAAATGATGATTTTTTAAAACAATTATATGGAAGACCTGATGAAGAATCACGCGAGCTTATTGACTATTGCTACAGCTTAGGCTTTGGAATAAGAGACGATTCTGTTCTCGTTGGTGCATGGGATTACAAGGAATATCATAACGTTGAACATCCTGACTTATATAAGAAATTCAGTAAACATACTCCCGCGGATATTGAGCTTGCACACTATCATCACTACACACAAGAGCAAGCGAAAGGCGGCTTAAGAGCAATAGAAGCAGCTCGTGGTTGCAACGTTACATTTATGGGATTTCACGGTTATCCTGACGAATGGTTAAACGAAAATTATTACGTTACAGAATATCTTGCAAACCGCCTTGGTTACTGGTATCTGGTAAACAGAGTTATGCATAACGACACTGCGATTGCAGATGCACCCTCTATGCTTGAGCTTGAATGGGAAAATGCAGGATTTGCCCGTTGTTATACAAAATACACATTGTATGTAAAATATACAAACACTGACACCGGAGAAAAGTTTGTATATGAACACAATGATTTTGACAATCGTCTCATTATGCCACAAAGCAAAATGACTGTACGAATTTTTTCAAAGCTTGTACCGGAAATGAAACCAGGTAAATATAACATAAGTATTCTGCTTGCCGAAGGAAAAACACCTATCAAGCTCGGTTTTAAAGAATGTTGTTGTGAATCAGATGGCTATTATAAAATATCAGATATCATCTTAGAGGAGGGATACAAGCTATGATTATTACTAAGGATTTATCCCGTCAAAAGGATGACAAGCGAGTGCTTAAAAATCCGCACAAAGGCTGGTACTGGCACTATTACGATAACGGATTAAGACGTCAGTGGTATCGCGACAGATTAAAGGGTTATGAAACATATCACGAATTCCCGGGTCTTAATCATTTATATTTGAGAATAGACTGGGCAGACATTCAGCCTGAACCTGATGTTTTTGACTGGACTGAAATTGATGCAGTAATGGACAAATGGAGTGCCTTAGGTTATACTTTTTCGTTCAGAGTGTGTTGCAGTGAGACAAATGAAGTACAATGCTTTGCCGTTCCCGAATGGCTATACAAAATGGGTTGTAAAGGTATGTTTGTTCCTCCAACCAAGGAAGAAAACCCTACCTGGTGGAATACTCAGTTTGGTGACGACAGCATTGAGGTGTTTAATAGAATTGTAGGAACAACATATCACAGATATTGGGAGCCTGATTATGCAGACCCACTGTTTTTAAAGTATCTTGATATATTTATGAAAAACTTTGCCGAAAAGTACGACAAAGACCCACGAGTCGAATTTATTGATGTTGGCACATATGGCAACTGGGGTGAAGGTCACGTTTGCTTTGGCAGCAGAAAAAGTGCATCAATTGACGTTTTAAAACATCATGCTTATTTACACAGCAAGTATTTTAAAAACAAATTTGTTATTATGAATGATGATTTTATTACTCATCTGTACGACTGCACCGATGAACAAAAGCAAGAGCTATACGACTGGTGCGTAAGCCTTGGAATGGGCATCAGAGATGATTCAATAATAGCTGGGGCTTATGAAAACAGACGTTATCATACAATTGATGCTGTTCCAATGTTCGACGAAATGCATCTGCAGGCACCTGTTGATCTGGAGCTTGGGCATTACTGGTCATATAACCGGGATAACGCCAAAGATGGACTTGTAATTATGGAAGCTGCACGAAGAGCACACGCAACGTATGCAGGCTTTCATACTTATCCTGAAGACTGGCTGAAAGACAATTATTATGTAACAGAGTATCTCGCAAACCGCCTTGGTTACTGGTATACAATTAATAACATAACACATAATGACTATGCAATTAGCGGAACCAAAGCGCTATTTGAAATAGAACTTGAAAATATTGGATTCTCGAAAGCATACTATAAATTTAATTTGGAGCTTAAGCTTTCAAATGCAACAGAACAATATGTTTTCTGTTTTGAAGACTTTGATAACCGCAACATTCTGTCGGGCGAAAAAACAACTGCTTCTGTTTTGGCGATTCTACCTGATAGTGTTGCAGAAGGACAGTATAATGTATCACTAAAAATGAGTGAAAACGAACGCACAATCGAGCTTGCATTGCGTGAAGAATTACGTGACAGCGATGGCTTCTATAAGCTATCAGAATTATATATTAAATAGCTTCGCAAACGGTTATTCAAGAATACCGATGCGAATAATCCTACTTACCAAACAACTTATACAGCAACAAAAAATACTCGAACTAACATCCGTATTGTTCGAGTATTTTTGTATGCTGCAAAAGGGTCACATCATCTACTTTCTCTCATTTTGTTGTACTGAATTACTATCAGTTCTGTTTTCATTACAGTTTTTTATATTAATATACTCAAGATAAGCTTCAACACTACCCGTTTTTTCAAAAAAATTCCAAGTTAAGCTTTCAAGCACAAAATCACGCCCCTGACAAAATATATTACAAAAATATCTTTTGAATTTCTATGTAATATATACTATGTAAAAAGCGTGATTTTTCTCATTATTTTTCTTTATATCCAAAATTTTTCAATGTTGCTTCACTGTTACGCCAGTTTTCCTTGACCTTAACCCAAAGGTTAAGATATACCTTGCCGCCCGTAAATTTTTGAATATCATATCGGGCACTTGTGCCAACCTTTTTTAGCATTTCACCATTTTTACCAATAATAATAGCCTTGTGTGAATCACGTTCACAATATATTGTTGCTTCAATTGATGTAAGGTCTTTTAATTCATCGTATTTCATTTTTTCAATAATTACAGCTGTGCCATAGGGAATTTCGCTGTTTAGATTACGCATAAGCTTTTCACGGATAAACTCAGCACAAATTTGCTTTTCAGGCTGGTCTGTAAGAGTATCTTCAGGGAAAAACTGAGGTCCTTCAGGAAGATAGCTTTCTATAACTGTCATAAGTCTTTCTACACCGTCTTTTTTTAGTGCAGAAACAGGAATAATCTCTTTAAAATCCCTGACATCGTTAAGCTGTGCAATAAGCGGCAAAATTGACTCTTTTTCCACTGCATCCGTTTTGTTTATAACTAATATGACATTATCGCACTTGATTTTATTTATAATTTCTATTTCATTATCAACATTGCACTTATCCGCAGCAACTAGATACAACACAACGTCGGCACCGTCAACACCCTGATAAGCCTCATTTACCATAAACTGACCAAGCTTGTTTTTAGGATTATGAATACCAGGTGTATCAACAAAAATAAGCTGTGAATTTTCATTGGTAACAACACCTGTTATCTGAGCGCGTGTTGTTTGAGGCTTGGGTGAAACCGCAGCAATTTTTTGCCCTAAAAAAGCATTCAAAAGTGTTGATTTTCCGACATTTGGTTTTCCTGCAATAGATATAAAACCTGATTTAAACATTTATCTTACAACTCCTAACATACTAAGTATCTCTTCCTGCTTGAAAAACATTTCTTCCTTTTCTTCCTCCACCATATGGTCATATCCGAAAAGGTGAAGCATTGAATGTGCAGTTAAAAACGCAACCTCACGCTCTAAAGTATGCCCATACTCCTCTGCCTGCTGCTTTGCACGTTCTAGCGATATAACGATATCACCAAGCTCTTCCTCATCCAGCTCACCATCCTCGTCATACATAGGAAACGACAAAACATCAGTAGGCTTGTCTATATTTCTGAATTCTTTATTAAGTCTGTGAATTTCTTCATCATCGCATATCAGGACACTGACGTTGATTTTTTCAATATTCTCATATTCAAATGCTTTGTCAATCACCTTATTAATCAGCTCATTCAATTCATCAGTAAATTCAAGCTTATTTTGTGTGTTGGTTACGTCTGTCACTTAATCTCTTCTCCCTCCGTTGCTCATCACGCTCGTATGCTTTTACAATCGCCTGCACAAGCGGGTGGCGTACTACGTCTTTTTCTGTTAGTGTACAAAATGCAATATCATCAATATTTTTCAATATACGAACAACCTCTTTAAGACCGCTTCGTTTGCCATTCGGAAGGTCTACCTGAGTTATATCACCTGTAACAATGGAACGTGAGCCAAAGCCAATTCTTGTTAAAAACATCTTCATTTGTTCGGGTGTTGTGTTTTGTGCTTCATCAAGTATAATGAAGGATTCATCAAGTGTTCTTCCTCTCATATAAGCAAGAGGTGCAACCTCGATAACTCCGCGTTCAACATATTTCTGATACGTTTCAACACCAAGCATATCAAACAATGCATCGTGCAACGGTCTTAAATACGGGTCTACCTTATCCTGTAAATCGCCGGGCAAAAAGCCAAGCTTTTCACCTGCTTCAACAGCAGGACGGGTAATAATAATTCTGCTAACAAGCTTGTTTTTAAGTGCTGTCACAGCCATAGCAACTGCAAGATATGTTTTACCTGTTCCGGCAGGGCCGATACCAAAAGTAATTGTGTTGTTTGAAATAGCTTCGATATACTGCTTCTGACCAAGAGTTTTTGCTTTGATAGGTCTGCCCTTTGCAGTTATGCATACAATATCATTGCTTAACGCACTTAACTTGCTTTCCATATCCTCATCAACAAGTGACATCACATAACGCAAAGTCTGCTCATTAATTACCTCTCCTCTTGCGTACATTTCAAGCAAGCTTCTCACTGCACGCTGAGCTTTTTCAGTGTTCTCTTCAGTACCGCTTATTTTCAAAACGGTATCACGCTGTAAAACCTGAACGTTATAATGATTTTCAAGTATTTTTAAATATGAGTCATATGCACCAAAAATTGCACTTATCTGCTCAACATATTCTACTTCTATAAGCTTTGTACTTGTCAAACTAAAAACCAACCTTCTGTATAATATTTTCAAGACATTCAAAGGTAACAGTAAGTTTGTTACCATTAATCTTATACTTTCTTCCGATAATTTCCGAATCACAAAATTCGTCGTTCATTTGTGAATATACAAACTCCACTGCTTCTTTTTCTGTCATTTTAACCTTGGTAACACTTTGTTCAACGTAATTGTCATAATGAAATGAGATAGGCAGAGCAAAGCCGTTTCCCAGAGAAAGCTTTTTTACACTGCTTATTCTTTCATAATTTTCAAATGAAATTCTGTCATCCAAATATAATTTAACATAAAAATCAAGAATTTTCAAGGTGTGCTTTGATTTTTCTTTCCCGGTTGGCGTTTTTATTTCTTTAAACAATGGTAAATCAACAGTTTTTTCGTGCCAGGTGCGTGCAATTATCTCACCCTCCGAATGAACATAACGTATTCCTGAAAGGTCACCTTCCAGAATTCCACTTACCAAAATTTGTCCCTTAGTTACAACATCTCCCGGTTTTACAAGGCGTTCCCCCTCCTTTACATCGGCTCTTTCAATTACACCGGCATATGCTGCAACAATGCTGCACGGCTCATTTTTAGGGAAAGCATCAGGCAAAACATTACGCTCTTTAACCTCAACAAGCGCAGTTGTTCCTTTTATATCAATACCTATCCACGATAATTCGGGTACCTTTTCTATTATTGTATTCTGAACATAATCCACGTCGATGCTTTTTGAATTTACTCCATATTTTACACCAGATGCCGCAAGTTCTTTTACGATTAGTTCTGTTGCAATCACGCTGTTTCCGCTGACATCAATTACCCATATATATCGTGAAAGATTAAAAATCATCAAAAGTACAATTGAAGCTCCAATCAACAATGCCTTACGCTTTTTATGTCTGTTTAGAAAAAACGGCACTCCAACCCGTTTGACTATGTGTACCCTGCAGAATGATTTTTGGGCAACCCCTCTGATTCTTTTAAAGTCAGAAATACTTATACAGGCAAGCATCTGGTTTTTACCGCTACGCTTTATATTCCAAAGTGCAATCGACCTGTGAGTACATATATTTAAAAATCTTTCCAGAAACACACCTTTAACTGAAACTATTACATAACCTCTTAAAATATTTAACAGCTTTATTAAAAACAATTATTCCCACCTCACGTTTAAAATTCTGCCTTCTGCCATAATATAATTATCTGTAATAATGCAAATCATAAGCTTTTCCCCTGTAACTGATATTACTTTTTCTTTTGTTCTAACTTTTATGATATTGTCATCGTATTCAACAATACCCGTGTAGTTTTCTATTGTAACGCTGTTGTCAGACATCACAGTAACTTTAGGCGTATCAAGCACAACATCTGTCGGCATATCAAACAAATTGCTAAGCTTTTCACTTATTTTCATAATAGGTTTTTCCTTCTGTTTGTCCATCGAGTTCATTCCCCTCACATACTTTTTAATATATAGAATATATATTCTAAAGAGGTGAAAGTATGAATAACAAGCTTGTACTTACAGTGCTTAGTATAACTGTAATTTTTGGAATGATTATAATGCCAGAGCAATGCATAAGCAGTGGTTACAACAGCTTAAAGCTGTGTGCTGTTGCATTGATACCAACTCTGCTTCCGTTTTTTATATGTATAAAGCTGCTTTTAAAAACAGGCTTTGCATATAGAATAAGTAAATCTTTTGAATTTATTATGCGGCCTATGTTCAATCTCCCCGGTGAAGCAGCATTTGCTTTTGTTATGGGATTAATAAGCGGATATCCGATGGGTGCAAAATGCGCGTGTCAGCTTTATGAAGATAAGATATGTACTCTTAAGGAGGCTGAAAGAATAACCTTCTTTTGCAACAATTCGGGTCCTATATTTATTATTGGCACTGTTGGAGTTACATTACTTGGCAGCAAAACTGCAGGAGCAATTCTTTTGATATCGCACGTTTTGTCAGCACTGACTGTTGGAATGATAGTTTCAATAAACAGGACACCTGAAAAAGCAAATACAAGCTCTGCAAAACAAGTTTCAGGCACCCTTAGTGAAGCTGTTACAGAAGCTTTGAATCTTATACTTTACGTTTGCGGATTTGTTGTATTTTTTAACATTATGTCGACTATACTTGATAATATCGGACTATTTGATTTAATATGTTTGCCTCTCAAAAACATAGGAATTAATTCAAGCTCGGCAACAGACTTTTTATCCGGTATCGTTGAAATGACGGGTGGGATTTCAAGGCTTTCTGTTTCACTTAAAGGTAATTATAAACTTCCGCTAATTTCATTTTTGCTTGGCTTTGGCGGACTTTCTGTTATTGTTCAGATTTCAGGAATTACAGAAAAATACAGTTTCAGTATTGTTAAGCTTATTAGTGCAAAGCTTATGCAGGGTGTTATATCTATGATTTATACTATGATTATACTTTTATTTCCGATTTCTGTTGAAACAGGTCTGTTTATACAACACTCCTATTCTGTTACAGGCAGCATTGTGTGTGGCGTATTCCTTATGATAGTCAGTATATCTGTCCTTATAACAGGCAGTATTTTTATAAAAATAGTAAGATTTGTTTTAAAACGAATTTAAATTTCTTATCTTTACAAATATAAGCAATAGATATATAATTATACCGAGGTGATTAAATGTCGATTATATATGATGAAACAAACAAAGTTTTTAACATTTCAACCAACAACACAAGTTATCTGTGCAAAGTTACAGATGATGGTGTTTTATTGCATATTTATTATGGCAAGAAAATAAAAGAATTAAAATCGTTAAGCGGTATTATAGACTTTAAAGAATATGCATTTTCTGCAACAGATATTTTTAACCCTGCCGGCAGTACAGATACATTGCCGCAGGAATACCCTTGTTACGGAAGCGTTGATTTAAGAACACCTGCGTATAATGCAGTTTACGAAGACGGCAGCTCTGTAACCATTCTCAGATATAAAGAACATAAAATAACAAACGGAAAACCAAAGCTTTTGGGGTTACCTGCTACTTATACTGAAAATGACAACGAAGCACAAACTCTTATAATCACAATGAACGACAGTTTGAAAAACGTTGATGTCAATTTATATTATACTGCGTTTGCAGAACACGACGCTATAGCAAAGCATATTGAAATTGTAAACAACAGTGACGAAGCGTATTCTATTACCTCTGCATTAAGCAGCTGTATTGACATTTCGGGTGCAGATTTTGACTTTGTACATCTTCAGGGTGCCTGGGCAAGAGAACGCCACATACAAAAAGTGCCGCTGATTAATGGAAGCGTTTCTATTGACAGCAAGCGTGGTTCAAGCAGTCATCACCACAATCCGTTTTTTGCCCTTGCTTCAAAAAACGCTGACGAAGAAACAGGTGAAGTATACGGATTCAATTTAATATACAGTGGCAATTTTGTCGCAGGAGTTGAAGTAAATGCATATAATACTGCAAGAGCATATATTGGAATTAACCCATTTAACTTTAGCTGGCAGTTAAATGCGGGTGAGAAATTTGTTACACCTGAAGCTGTGCTTGTATATTCCGACAGCGGCTATGGAAAAATGTCAAGAACGTATCACAAGCTTTATCGAACACGTCTTGCACGAGGTAAATTCCGTGATTCAAAGCGTCCTGTACTTATAAACAACTGGGAAGCAACATATTTTAATTTTAACGAAGAGAAAATAATTAATATTGCCAAAAAAGCAAAAGAAGTTGGCGTTGAGCTTATGGTGCTTGATGATGGCTGGTTTGGTAAGCGTGACACAGACAACTGTTCACTTGGTGACTGGGTCGTTGACAAAAACAAGCTGCCTGACGGATTAGATAGTCTTGCACGAAAAATTAATGACCTTGGTATGAAGTTTGGTTTATGGTTTGAGCCTGAAATGGTTTCACCTGACAGCGACTTATACAGAGCACATCCAGACTGGTGTATTCACGTTAAAGACAGAACAAGAAATATATCAAGAAATCAGTTGATACTTGATTTATCACGCGATGATGTTTGTGATTACATAATCAATGCAATTTCAACTGTATTAAGTTCTGCCCCAATCTCATACGTTAAGTGGGATATGAACAGAAATATGTCAGAAGTCGGTTCTGCATTACTTCCGCCGAACCAGCAAAGAGAAGTTACGCACAGATATTTTCTTGGCTTATACAAGGTTTTAGAGGCGATAACAGGCAAATTTCCTGACATATTGTTCGAGAGTTGTTCAGGTGGTGGCGGCAGATTTGACGGTGGTATGATGCACTATATGCCGCAATGCTGGACAAGTGATAACACTGATGCTGTTGAACGTCTGTACATCCAGTATGGCACAAGTATGGTTTACCCTGTTTCTTCTATGGGTGCACACGTTTCTGCAGTACCAAATCATCAGACAGGCAGAACCACAGATATTAAAATGCGTGGCGATGTTGCTACCTTCGGCAGATTTGGTTATGAACTTGACCTTGCAACCTTAACAGACAAAGAACTTGAAACTGTTAAAGAACAAATTGAGCGTTATCACGAGCTTGAAGATGCTATACACCACAGCGATATGTACAGATTAAAATCACCATTTGACGGCAATGCAGTAAGCTGGGAATTTGTATCTGATGACAGAAACACTGTAATACTTGCAGCATACACAATAATGTGCAGTGTTCAGGGTGCAACACATAAAATTAAGTTACAAGGTCTGGATCCGGATGCAAAATATCAGAATACCAACAGTGGTATATTGTACGGCGGTGACGTACTAATGAATATTGGTATTAATTACAATACAGATAGAGATTTCAAAAGCGATATAGTAGTTTTCAAAAAGCAGTAAAGGTGAAACAACATCGGCTGACACCAGCCGGTGTTGTTTTTTCTATTATTAATAAAAAAGAGCTTAAAATAAAAACTAATCAACAATACAAAAGGTATTTCTGCTAATAAAAATGTGAATAATTTTATTTTTTTTGTAAATATTATTAAAAGTTAGTTTTTTTTAAAAAAACTCTTGACAAAACCACCTTTTGCCATTATAATAGTAAGAGCCGTGTGAGAACACCATAGTTCGCTTGAAATGAACGGTGCAAAATGCGGGTGTAGTTCAATGGTAGAATCTCAGCCTTCCAAGCTGATTGTGTGGGTTCGATTCCCATCACCCGCTCCATTGCAATTTAGGTGATGCATTTTAAAATTTGCGCCTGTAGCTCAGTCGGATAGAGCAACTGCCTTCTAAGCAGTGGGTCAGGAGTTCGAATCTCTTCAGGCGCGCCACACACACTATTCTATGGTGGGTATAGCTCAGTTGGTTAGAGCGCTAGATTGTGGCTCTAGAGGCCGACGGTTCGAATCCGTCTATCCACCCCATCATTGGGCTGTCGCCAAGTCGGTAAGGCACCAGATTTTGATTCTGGCATGCGTTGGTTCGAGTCCAGCCAGCCCAGCCAAATCTTTTTAAAAATTAATATGACCCATTAGCTCAGTCGGCAGAGCACTTGACTTTTAATCAAGGTGTCCGGAGTTCGAATCTCCGATGGGTCACCATAGAAACCGAATGATTTAGATGACAGTCTGGATTGTTCGGTTTTTTTGTTATAATATTGAATTTTGTTAAAAAATATGATATAATTAATTCAAGCATATTTTTAATCTGGTGAAAGAATCAATGAAGGAGACATGTATTAATATGGTAGTAACGATTTTATCGCATATTATTGCGGCTTTATATCTTCAAAAACAAAAATATAAAAAATTAGTTACGGCTTGTCTTTGGGTTGCATATGCAATTTTTGCTGTATGTATTATGGCATTTCAAGAAAACGTGATG